>NZ_JBYRFX010000434.1:0-5313 GCF_057815775.1 Inquilinus sp. | reverse complement strand
GCCCGGGCCGGGATCGACAGCGTCGCCCAGGCGGCCAGCACGGCGAAGACCGGCACCAGCAGGAACACCGCGCGCTGCGAGAACAGCCAGCCGATGCCGGCGGCCAGCAGGGCGATCGACACGTTGCCGGCGTGATCGAAGGCGGAGTTGCGGCCCATCTGCCGGGCCAGCGCCTTGCGGCCGATCAGCCCCAGCGTGAGGGCCGAAACCGCGGGTCCGAACACGTCGCCGACCACGGCCATCAACGTGGTGGCGACCAGCACCGACCAGAAATCCGCCCGGGCGAAGATGACGGCGGAACCGGCCGCCAGCACTGCCAGGGCCAGGACGATGGCGCCGCGCTTGGCCCGGGTGGCATCGATCGCCGCGCCGATCGGCGTCTGCACCACCAGCCCCAGCAGCCCGCTGACCATGGTGACGAGGCCGACGGCCGACTGGCTCCAGCCCTGCTGTGTCACGAGGTAGACGTTCAGATAAGGCCCGACGGCGCCGCGCACATCGGCGAGCAGGAAGTTGATCGCATCGAGCGATCGCATGCTGAAGCCGGGCTTGCGCCCTGCGGCCGGCACGCCGGTGTCCGGAACGGTCACCATGGCAGCAGGAAGCCGGCCAGGGCCAGCAGCAGGGCCGGCGGCATCACCACCAGCCCGAGGCGCAGGAACTGCAGCGCGCCGACCTCGATGCCCTCGCGGCGCAGGGCGACCAGCCACAGGATGGTCGCCAGCGACCCGGTGACCGACAGGTTCGGGCCGAGGTCGATGCCGATCAGCGCGGCGCCGGCCAGCTGCGGCGGCACCGGTGCCTGGGTGAGAGTGGACTGCACGATCAGCCCGGCCGGCAGGTTGTTCATCAGGTTGGTCGCGACCGCGACGATGGCACCGACGCCCCAGGAGGTGCCGGTGACGGAACCGGCCGCGGCCTGCTGCAGGGTACCGGCGAGCAGATGGACCACGCCGGTGCGATCCAGCCCCTCGACCAGCACGAACAGGCCGGCGACCAGCGGCAGCACCTCCCACGAGACGCTGCGCACCAGCCGCCACGGCGCGGCGCGGCGATGCAGCAGCACGATGGCGGTCGTGGCCAGCCCAGCGAGTGCGGTCGGCAGGCCGAGATCCAGGCCGAAGCCGGAGGCGAGCAGCAGCACCACGGCGGTGGCGCCGAGGCCCCAGGCGGCGATGTGGCCGCCCGGCGGCAGGACCGGGACCACGATATCGGTCGCGATCGGCGCGCGCAGCGCCTTGGCCTGAGTCAGCCGCAGCGCGACGAAGGTGGCGCCGATCGCCAGCACCGACGGCAGCGCGAACCAGGACAGCCAGGTCAGCAGCGGCGGCATCTGGCTGCCGAAGACCACGAGATTGGCCGGGTTGGAGATCGGCAGGACGAAGCTGGCCGCATTGGCGATGAAGGCGCAGATGAACAGGTAAGGCAAGGGCGGCGCCCCGGCCGCCCGCGCCACAGCATAGACCGCGGGCGTCAGCACCACGGCGGTCGCGTCGTTCGACAGGAACACGGTGACGACGATCCCGACGACATAGGTCAGGCCGAACAGCCGGCTGGCCGACCCGCGCGCCTGTCGGGCGGCGATCGCCGCCGCCCAGTCGAACAGGCCTTCGACCCGCGCCAGCTCGGCCAGCAGCATCATGCCGATCAGGAACAGGTAGACATCGGCGCCCTTGCCGATCGCCGTCAGCGCATCGCCGGTGGACAACAGGCCGAACCCGACCAGGGCCGCGGCCCCCGCCACTGCCCAGATCGCCTCCGGCAGCCGCCAGGGCCGCAGGATCACGCCGGCGGTGGCCAGTGCCGCGATGCCCCAGGTGGCGGCGGCGCTGTCGGTCAGGATGGTCATGATGGACGTAGGCCTCTGGTCCGGTGGCGATCAGGCGCTGATGCGCCGCTCGTCGGCAATCGCGAGCTCCTTGGTTTCAAGGACCCGGCCGAGTGCCGTGTCCGCACCTTTACCCCGCGCCTCGATCCGGAGGCCAGGGCGGATCAGAGGACCGAACCGCTCGGCCTCCTTGCCGCCCAGCCGCAGGACGGTGCCGTCGGCCAGCACCGCGCCGCGCAGTTCGCCCTTCGGCGCGTACAGCACCACGCGGACAACGCCGTCGGCAGCCATCGGTTCCAGGGCGATCTTGGCCGGCTTCTCGTGTTCGGCCGGGCCCTCATCGACCACACGCCGGCCATCCGCCGCGATCAGCGCCACGGCGGCGATGACGGGGGCGCCCCGCAGCCGGGCGCCCCGAACCCGCACGGCGGCGCCGGGCCTGAACAGCTTCAACATCGGGGCCGTCAGATGCGGCGGCACATGGACATAGGTGTCGTCGTCGAGCACGAAGCCATCGGTCTCGCCATGCGGGGTCTGGGTGAACTGGCGGATGGTGCCGGCGGTCTCCGGCAGGAAGTCGGGGTCGAGCCAATGCATGATCGTCTCCGTTTGAATGGAAAGTGTCAGGGCGCGGGCGGCGGCGGCGCATCCGCGCCGGGGGCCGGCGGCCGAGGGCCATGACGCGGCGGGGCCGCGATGGCTTCCGCCCGTGCCGCATCCGGCCCGATTTCCCGTGCGGCGATGACCTTGCCGAATGGCAGCGCGACACCGTCGCCGCCGGCATAGATCGACTGGCCGGGCGCCAGCATGGCCTTCAGCCGGGCGGCCTCGGGCGGCGGCAGGCGGATGATGGTGCCGTCGTCGAGCAACACGCCGTTCATCTCGCCGCGCGGCCCGTGCAGCTGCATCTTGACGTGGCCCGTTACCTCGAGCGCCTGGTCGCCGGCAGGGCCCTTCGGTCCTGGTCCCGGCCCCGGGCGGCCGTCATCGGTCACGCTCTGGCCGCTGGCATCGTTGGTGATCGACATCGCCTGAACCATCGGCAGGGCCATCGCCTTCAGCCCATGGATGGTGACGGCATCGCCGGGCCGGACTGCGAAGACCAGCTGGGTCGACAGGTGCGGCGGCAGGTGCACTTCGGTGCCGTCCTGCAGGATCACCCCGTCGACATCGCCGCGCGGGGTCAGGCTGTATTGCGCGACCGTGCCCTTGGTTGCCGGCAGCTGCGACGGATCATAGGTGGCGGCACTCTGGGCATAGGCGATACCGGCGACGCCGGCGAGAAGGGCCACGGCCAGGGCCGCACTTCGCAATCGGCCCACACTTCGCAATCGGATCGTCATGTCGTCCTCCGGAGGATCGGGCCGGATCGGCCCGCCTTGGTCAGGACTGCAAGGGGCGTGCCAGCACGCCAAAGCCCGAGATTCCCGAGGATTCCAATGGGATCGGCGACCTCTTGTCCGGATTCAGGACAAAAGAGCGTCCGGTCTTACGACAGGTCCAGGCCGTAGCGCCGCATCTTGGCGTAGAGTAGCTGGCGGTGGATGCCCAGCCGCTGCGCCGCCTCCGACCGATTGCCGTCGCAGGCGGCCAGGGCGCGGCGGATCATCGCCGCCTCCAGCCGGGCCACCGCCGCCGGCAGGTCGCTGTCCGGCGCCTCCGGCTCGTCCGGCACCGCCGGCCGGTCGCCGAGGAAGGCCAGGTCGGCGGCGGTCACCACCGGGCCGCGGCCCAGGGCGACAGTCCGTTCCATCGCGTTGCGCAGCTCGCGGATGTTGCCGGGCCAGCCATGGGCCAGCAGGCGCTGCGCCGCCTCGGCCGACAGCCGCCGGGCGGGGCCGGCCCCGGAGACGAGCGCCAGGAAATGCTCGGCCAGCGGCAGGATGTCGGCCAGGCGTTCGCGCAGCGGCGCCAGATCCACCGGCACGACGCCGAGCCGGTAGAACAGGTCCTCACGAAACCGGCCCTCCGCCACCGCGCGGGCCAGGTCGCGATGGGTGGCGGCGACGATCCGCACATCGATCGCGACCGACCGGCCACCGACCGGCGTCACCTCGCGTTCCTGCAGCACGCGCAGCAGCTTGGCCTGCATGGCGAGATGCATGTCGCCGATCTCATCGAGGAACAGGGTGCCGCCCTGTGCCTCGCGGAATGAGCCGAGGCGATCGGCGACCGCGCCGGTGAAGGCGCCGCGGACATGGCCAAACAGCTGGCTTTCCAGGAGATCGGCGGGGATCGCGGCGCAGTTGATGGCGACGAAGGGCCGGCCGGCGCGCCGGCCATGGCGGTGGATGGCGCGGGCCACCACCTCCTTGCCGGTGCCGGTCTCCCCCGTGATCAGCACCGTCGCGTCGCCGTCGGCCAGCAGGCCGATGGTTTTCTGCACCGTGCGCATCGCCGCGCTGGAACCGATCAGTTCGCCCGCCTCGGCCGGCCCTGATGTCGCCGACAGCGACACCGCCGGCGGCAGCAGCCGGCCGATCAGCGCCGCCAGGTCGGCACGGCCGATCGGCTTGGCGATGTGGTCGACAGCGCCCAGCCGCATCGCCTCGATCGTGTTCGCCGCGGTCGGCACCGCGGTCAGGATGGCGACCGGCGGCGGGGTGGTGCCGGCGCGGATCCGGCGCAGCACCTCGATCCCGTCCAGGCCGGGCATGCGCAAATCGAGCAGCACGGCGTCGATGCCCGGCCGCTGCAGCCGGGCCAGCGCGGCGTGGCCGTCCGCCGCCTCCTCGGGCACATGGCCGAGATCCGCGATCGCCTCGGCCAGGCCGTCGCGCAGGGCCACGTCGTCATCGACGATCAGGATCGTGGCCATGGCAGATCCAGTGCAAAGGTGGCGCCGCGGCCATTCCCGCCGGGGTCGGGCAGCAGCAGGTGGCCGCCATGTGCCTCGGCCAGTTCGCGGGCGATCGCGAGGCCGAGGCCGGTGCCGTCGGCCCGGCCGGTGACGAAGGGCTCGAACAGGGTCTCGGCGATCTCAGATGCGACGCCCGGGCCGGTGTCGGTGACGGTGAAGCGCAGCCCGGCCTCGTGGGCTGCGGCCGAGAGGGTCACGGTGCTGCCGGGCGGGCCATGCTGGATGGCGTTCAGCACCAGGTTCTCCAGGGCGCGGCGGATCAGCTCCGGGTCGAACACGGCGCGACCGATCCGGGCCTCGATCGCGAGGGCGACGTCGCGGGCCGCCGCGGTGTCGCGCAGCGTGTCGATGCAGCTCGCCAGGAAGGCGGCGACATCGGTGTCGGCCGCCGCCGACTGCTTCGCCTGGGTCATCGCCAGCATCTCCGCGACCAGCCGTTCCAGCCGGGCGATCTGGCCCAGGATGGCGTCCAGCGCCGTGCGTCGCCGGGTGTCGTCGCCGGCCAGCGCATTCTCGGCCTTCAGCCGCATCGCGGCGATCGGGTTGCGGATCTCGTGCGCGACACCGGCCGCCACCCGGCCCAGCGCCGCCAGCCGCTCGGCCGCGGCGACGCGCGCCGCAAGCG
>NZ_JBYRFX010000433.1:0-3059 GCF_057815775.1 Inquilinus sp. | reverse complement strand
TCACCTTCGCCGCCGACCTGCACCATGTGCTGATCCAGGCCGTGGCCGGGTCGTTCCGGCTGGTGCCGATCGACGGCATCCCCGACGGCGGGCTGCAGGCGCAGGCGGTGATCCGCGTCGCCAGCCAGGCGATGCGGCTGGCGGTGCAGTTCGCGGCACCGTTCCTGGTGATCGGCCTGGTCGGCAATGTCGGCCTGGGCATCACCAACCGGATGATGCCGGCGCTGCCGGTCTACTTCGTGTTCTCGCCGCTGCTGCTCGGCACCGGCCTGATCCTGGCCTTCCTGGTCGCCAGCGCCATGATCGGCCTCTACGCCGATGCGGTGGGCGACTGGCTGCTGGGCGGCGGGATGCTGGGCTGATGGCCGGCGACGAGCCGGACAAGGACCAGAAGACCCAGGACGCGTCCGACCGCAAGCTGGAGCAGGCGCGCGAGAAGGGCAACCTGCCGCGGTCGCGCGAGGTCTCGACCTTCCTGATGCTGCTGACCCTGCTGGTCCTGGCCTGGATGGTGTTCCCGGCAGTCGGCGGCGCCTTCGTCCAGGCGGTGCTGCCCTTCATGGAAAGCCCCGACCTGATCCCGCTTGATACGGCGGAGGACGCGTTCCACGCCGCCGCCGCCATCATCCGTGCCATGGGGCTGGCCCTGGCCGCCGGCGTGGCGCTGATGATCGTCGGCGCCGTCGCCAGCTCCTTCCTGCAGGGTGAGGTCGTGGTCGCCCCCGACCGGCTGGTGCCGAAGCCGGAGCGGCTGGACCCGCTGAAGGGCCTGGGCAAGATGCTGTCGCGCGCCGGGCTGGTCGAATTCGCGAAGGGCATCCTGAAGACCGCGATCGTGCTGCTGGTGACGATCCTGTTCCTGAAGCCGAGCTTCGAGCGGGCGGAATGGCTGGTCTCGGTGCCGGTCGAAGGCACGCTGGGCGCCATCCGGTCGCTGACCATCGGCCTGGTCGCCGTGCTGGTGCCGATCGCCGGCCTGGTCGCCATCGGCGACCGGCTGTACCAGGATTGGGAGTGGCGGCGCGGCCAGCGGATGACCCTGCGCGAGGTGAAGGACGAGCTGCGCAGCACCGAGGGCGATCCGCAGATGAAGGCGCGGCGGCGCGACATCGGCCGCACCCGGTCGCGGCGCCGGATGATGGCGCAGGTGCCATTCGCCACCGTCGTGCTGGTCAACCCGACCCATTACGCCGTGGCGCTGCGCTATGAGCGCGGCCGCGATGCCGCGCCGGTCTGCATCGCCAAGGGCCAGGACCGGATCGCGCTGAAGATCCGCGACATCGCCCGCGACAAGGACGTGCCCGTCATTGAGAACCCGCCGCTCGCCCGCGCGCTGCACGCGGCCGTGGTGATCGACCAGCCGATCCCGGAAGAGCACTACAAGGCGGTGGCCGAGATCATCAGCATCATCCTCGGCCTGCGCCGGCCGCCGGCCCCGGCGGCACCGTCATCGACCGGCCTGATCGGCCGGCTGGGCCCGCGGCCGGATTGAGCCATCACCCCATCGCCGCCAGCCGGTGAAAGGCCGAGAACGGGGCCGGGTCGTCCAGGCGCCGGCGGATGGCCGCGGCGCAGGCCTCCGGGCTGTGGAGCGCGGTGTCGATTTCGAGGTCGTAGAGGCCGGGACGGTGCACCTCCTGCTGCCACAGCAGAACCGGGGCCGGCACCGGGTCACCGGCCGAACCGGTGGCATACTCCCCGTCCCGCCCCGCCTGCCCGGCCTGGCGGCGCCGCATGATCTCCTCGACCGGGCAGCGTACGCCGACCAGCAGCGCCGGCAGGCCGGCCAGCCGCCGGGCGCAGTCCGGGAGAATGCCACGCGGCACGGCATAGGCGTCGTGATGGCCGACATCGACCACGACGTTCAGCCCGAGCCGGCTGTGGGCGGCGACGGACTCGTACAGCGCCGCATAGAACACCGGCACCCAGGCCTCGATCTCCGGCCGCTCGCCGCCCGGCCGCAGCCCGACGCCGGGCCGATAGCGCGGCGGCGTGACGTGCCTGGTATAGGCGTCGACCCCGAGGTTCATCCAGGGGCCGTCGAACCCGTCCTGGATCGCCGCCGCGATGCTCGACTTGCCCGACCGCGGCGCGCCGTTCAGGACGACGATCCGGCCGGGCTTCATCCTCTGCTCCATGCCATGCCTCCGCTGTGACATCCCGGCCAGCCAGGATCATGCCGGGCGGACGTGCAACACCCGTTGCATAGGACGGTATTTATGCCAACGATGATGGCAGCGGCCGGACGTGACCATAGGGATCCCATCCTCGCGACCCGGACCGGATATTTTTGCGGACGATCATAGAGAGACCCCAGCGCACTCCATCGGTGATGAATTCGGCGCGCTGACCCCAATTGCGAATAAGCCGAGAGGCAATAATGGAAATACCCAATTTGGGATGTGAGATCCGCACGGTCCCGGGCGCCGGCAGGGGCGTGTTCGCCACCAGGCCGTTCCAGGTCGGCACGCTGATCTGCCAGGACCCAGTGATCCTGCTGGATGTCGAGGATTGGCGCTGCAGCAAAGCCACCATCTTCGACGATTATGTCTTCGAATGGCCGGATGCCAGGACGCCGATGGCCATCAGCCTCGGCGTCGGCAGCCTGTTCAACACGAGCTTCGATCCGAACATCAAATTCGTTCCGGACCCTCACGGCAAGATCATCACCTTCACGGCGATCAAGCCGATCGCGATCGGCGATGAAATGTTCATCAACTATGATTGGGAAACAGAGAAGATGGACCGTCTCGAGGAGGGCAAGAGCAAAGACCTGCATGTCATCGACTGAGGGCAGGCCGCCATCATCGGCATCGCTCGGCCTCGACCGGCGATCAGAACGGACCTGCAGGCCTGACATCCCATATTAATGGCGAAGAAATAAATTTATCGATAATTATTGATATTTCCCATTTAATTGCATGCTTTATAAGAATTGCAATTCCAACTCAACTTGCGAATAGTATCTCTTGGATATATGGCGACATTAGACTCTCTATCAACCTCGCGGGTCGACACCTCCATTCGGTATCGAGCCTTTCTCAAGAATCGTCACGAGA
>NZ_JBYRFX010000432.1:0-4876 GCF_057815775.1 Inquilinus sp. | reverse complement strand
TACGGCGACGGCTGCTGCTGGGTGATGCAGTGGATGCCGCCGCCGCCCAGGAAGATGTCGCGGGCGTGGACCTGGACCACGCGGCGGTTCGGGAAGGCGTCGCGGATGATGCGGAAGGCGCGCTTGTCCTCCGCCACGTCGAAGGCCGGCATCACGATGCCGCCATTGGCGATGTAGAAATTGACGTAGGACAGGCTCAGCCGCTTGCCTTGGTGCTCCTGCCGCGCCGGCGGCGGCACCTCGATCACCTGCAAGGGCCGGCCCTTGGCGTCCTTGGACGAGCGCAGGATGTCCAGGTTGGTCTGCAGCACGTCGAAATTGCCGTCGCTCTTGTCGTCGGTCGACAGCGCCAGCACCACGCCCGGCCGGACGAAGCAGGCGATCTCGTCGACATGGCCGTCGGTCTCGTCGTCCTCGATCCCCTCCGGCAGCCAGATCACCGTGGAAACGCCCAACCAGTCGCGCAGGTTCTGCTCGACCTGGGCCTTGGTGATGTCGGGGTTGCGGTTCGGATTCAGAAGGCACTGCTCGGTGGTCAGCACCGTGCCTTCGCCATCGACATGCACCGCCCCGCCCTCGAGCACGAAGGGCGCCCGGAAGCGATGGGCGCCGACCTGCTTCAGGATGCGCTTGGCGATCACCGCGTCGCGGCTGTAGGGCTGGTACTTCTGGCCCCAGGCGTTGAAGCGCCAATGGGCACCGGCGAGGTGGCCGTTGCGGTCGAGCAGGAAGGTCGGCCCCGAATCGCGCATCCAGCTGTCGTCGATCTCCATCGACATCACGTCGATCGACGTACCGTTGCCGAGGATCAGCGAGGCCTCGGCCACGTCGGAGGGATTGCAGACCAGCGTCACCGGCTCGAATTCGGCGATGGCGCGGGCCACGTCGGCATAGGCGGTTCGGGCGGCGTCCAGATGCTCGCCCCACGCTTCCTCGCGGCAGGGCCACGCCATCCAGCAGCGGCTGTGTGGCTCCCACTCCGCCGGCATGACGTAACCAAGGGATGCTGGCACGGGCACGATGATCTTCCGCTGTGGCCTGTCTCAAGCGCTGAGGCTAGCGTCCGGCGCGTCCAGATGAAAGAGCCGGTTTGTGACCGTAAAAATGGAACGGGCCCGACCGTATGGTCGAGCCCGTAAAACCGATCGTCCAGAGGACTTAGAAATCAGTGCCTGCAATCAAATGCGGCGCTGGGAGATCGACTTGCCCCGCTTCGCCAAACTGCGCCCGAACGGCGCGAGACGAATGGTCCCAAAGATCGATAGAAACGACATGATAAGCTCTTTTGGATGCTCTCGAACGCTGCTGATGTAGTCGCTTCGGCCGGACTTTTGCTCCAGGGGCAACGCCGATGAAGACCTGCGCGCCGCGCATGACTAAGACTCCTGCGCGGCAACAGGGGTAATCTGTAAGGAAACACCGTTCCGGCTGGCCGCCGCCTTAGTTTCCTGCGGCGAAGGCCAGGCGCTCATCACGCTGCCGGATGCGTTCGTGACGCACCAGCAGGCCGCCGGCGACGACCACGCCGATGGTGACGACCACGACGATGATGGTGGCCAACGCGTTGATTTCCGGCGTCACCCCGAGCTTCACCTTGGAGAAGATGTAAACCGGCAAGGTGGTTGAGCCGGGCCCCGAGACGAAGCTGGTGATGACCAGCGTGTCGAGCGACAGGGTGAAGGCCAGCAACCAGCCCGCGATCACCGCCGGCGAAATGATCGGCAGCGTGATCCAGAAGAACACCGTCAGCGGCCGGGCGCCGAGATCCATCGCTGCCTCCTCGATCGATTCATCGAGGCTGACCAGCCGCGACTGCACGATGACGGCGACATAGGCCAGGCAGAAGGTGATGTGGGCGATGGTGATGGTCAGCATGCCGCGGCCCCGCGGGAAGCCGAACAGCCCTTCCATCGCCACGAACAGCAGCAGCATGGACAGGCCGGTGATCACCTCCGGCATGACCAGCGGTGCCGTGACCAGGCCGGAGAACAGGGTGCGGCCCCGGAACCGGCCGAACCGGGCCAGCACCAGCCCGGCGATGGTGCCGAGGACGCAGGAGACGGTGGCCGCGATCGCCGCGATTTCCAGCGATCGCCGCGCCGCGTCCATCATCTGCTCGTTGTCCAGCAGGGTGCCGTACCATTTGAACGAGAAGCCGCCCCAGATCGTGACCAGCCGGCTTGCGTTGAAGGAGTAGATCATCAGCAGGATGATCGGCACGTAGAGGAAGGCGTAGCCGAACACCAGGCAGGTGAAGAGGAACCAGGGCTTTCTCATGATTCCGCCTCCTGCTGCTTCGCCTGGACGTACTGGAAGATCGTGATCGGGATGACCAGGACCAGCAGCAGCACGATCGCCACGGCCGAGGCGACCGGCCAGTCGGTGTTCTGGAAGAACTCGTTCGACAGCACCTTGCCGATCATCAGCGTGTCGATGCCGCCGAGCAGTTCGGGGATGACGTATTCGCCGACCGCAGGGATGAACACCAACAGCGAGCCGGCGATGATGCCGGGCATCGACAGCGGCAGGGTGATCAGCAGGAAGGCCTTCCAGGGCCGGCAGCCCAGATCCTCCGCCGCCTCCAGCAGCGAGCCATCCAGCTTCTCCAGCGTGGCGTAGAGCGGCAGGATCATGAACGGCAGGTAGGAATAGACGATGCCGATATAGACCGCGGTGTCGGTGTGCAGGATCTCCAGCGGCTGGTCGATGATGCCGAGCCAGAGCAGCAGGTTGTTGAGCAGGCCCTGTTGCTGGAGGATGCCGATCCAGGCGTAGACCCGGATCAGGAACGAGGTCCAGAACGGCAGGATCACCAGCATCAGCAGCGGCACCCGCCACTGCTGGCTCGACCGGGCGATGGCATAGGCCATGGGGTACCCGACCAGCAGGCTGAGGATCGTCGAGATCCCGGCGATCTTGATCGAGCTGAAATAGGCGCTGACGTAGAGCGGGTCGTCGAGCAGGTATTGCAGGTTGCCGAGGTTCAGCGAGATCCCGAGGTGGACGTCATCGATCCAGTCGAACAGCGGCGTGTAGGGCGGCTGGCCGATGACCTTGTCGGCGAAGGCGATCTTCAGGACGATGATGAAGGGGACGAGGAAGAACAGGAACAGCCAGACATAGGGGATGGCGATGACGGTGGTGCGGCCCAGCCGGCCGCCCAGCCGCCGCACCAGCGACGGACCGGCCGCGGCCGGCGTCCCCGCAGCCCCTGCCGCCTCGTCGCTCGCGGTCAAGGCGGTCATTGCGTCAGCACCACGCCGGCGAAGGGCTGCCAGGACAGCCAGACCTCGTCCTCCCAGGTGATCGGCATCTCGGTCAGGCGCGACACGTTCGGCGCCGTCACCCGCACCGTCTTCCCGTTCGGCAGCGCGATCAGGTAGATCGAGAGATTGCCGAGATAGGCGATCTCCTTGATCACGCCCTTGGTGCTGTTGGTGCCCTCCTCGCCCGGCTCCTTGGAGATGGCGATCTTTTCCGGCCGCACGGCGACCCAGACCTGGGTGCCGACCGGCACCGGCAGGCCGTGGCTGATGTAAAGCTGGCAGCCGGCCTCCGGGCTGTCGATGATGACGTGCTCGGGGTGATCCTCGGCCACCCGGCCCTCGAACAGGTTCACCGAACCGATGAAATCGGCGACGTATTTCGACTGCGGGTATTCGTAGATCTCGGCCGGCGTGCCCAGCTGCGAGATGTAGCCGGAATTCATCACCGCGATCCGGCTGGACATGGTCATCGCCTCTTCCTGGTCGTGGGTGACGACCACGAAGGTGATGCCGACCTTTTCCTGGATGTTCACCAGCTCGAACTGGGTCTGTTCGCGCAGCTTCTTGTCGAGCGCGCCGAGCGGTTCGTCCAGCAGCAGGATCTTGGGCTTCTTGACCAGGCTGCGCGCCAGGGCGACGCGCTGGCGCTGGCCGCCCGACAGCTGGTGCGGCTTGCGCTTGGAGAAGCGGCCGAGCTGGACCAGGTCGAGCACCTCGGCGACGCGGAGCTTGATCTCGGCCGCCGGCACCCGGTCCTGGCGCAGGCCGAAGGCGACGTTCTGCTCCACCGTCATATGCGGGAACAGCGCATAGGACTGGAACATCATGTTGACCGGCCGCTCATAGGGCGGCACTGCGGTCATGTCGACTCCGTCGATGAAGATCTTGCCTTCGGTCGGCCGTTCGAACCCGGCCATCATCCGTAGCAGCGTGGTCTTGCCGCAGCCGGATCCGCCGAGCAGGGCGAAGAACTCACCGCGATAGATCGACAGGCTGACATCGTCGACGGCGGTGAAATCGCCGAACTTCTTGGTCACCTTCTCGATCCGGACATATGGCTTCGCATCCGGATCGCGCCATAGCTGCGGCGCGGCCTGCTGTTTCGGCTTTACCTGACCCATTCCCGCCTCCGGCCCCCTGTTCTTGCGGCCCCTGCTCCTGGGGAAACGGCCGCCGCACCCTTGGGATGCGGCGGCCGCGCTGTTTACTGGCCGGTGCGGATCCGCGTCCAGGTCCGCGTCCGCAGCCGTTCATAGTTCGACGGCGCTTCGGTGATCGTGAACAGCCGCTTCATCACATCGTCCGGCGGGAAGACGCGCGGGTCGTTGGCAATGTCGGGGTTCATCAGCGCGCGGGCGCCGACCACCGCATTGCCGTAGCCGACGGCGTCGTCGATCCCGGCCATGACCTTCGGCTCGAGCATGAAGTTGAGATAGGCATAGGCCTCATCCGGATGCGGCGCATCCTTCGGAATGCCCATCATGTCGAACCAGACCAGCGTCCCTTCCTTCGGGATGAAGTAGTCGAGGTTGACGCCGTTCTTGGCCTCTTCCGCCCGGCTCTTGGCGATGCTGACGTCGCCCGACCAGCCGACCGAGACGCAGACATTG
>NZ_JBYRFX010000431.1:0-4152 GCF_057815775.1 Inquilinus sp. | reverse complement strand
CCAGTTCGCCGCCTTCATGAATGGAGCCGGGCGTTTCCGGCGCGACATGGCTGGGAATGCCGCCGGGAAATGAAAACTGCTTGAACAACCGCTGCATGCCGGCCGTGTCGCGCGAGATCGCCGGGTAATATTCGCTGTAGGTGCCTTCCAGGTAAGTATTCGCGACCAGCGCCGGCCCGCCGTGGCCCGGACCCGCAACGTACATGGCGTTCAATTCGTACTTGTGGATGGCCCGATTCAAATGCGCGTAGATGAAGTTCAGCCCCGGCGTCGTGCCCCAATGGCCGAGCAGCCTGGGCTTGACGTGCTGGATCGTCAGCGGCTGCTCGAGCAGCGGGTTGTCCAGCAGATAGATCTGCCCGACCGACAGGTAGTTCGCCGCGCGCCAATAGGCGTCGATCCTGTCGAGTGCCGAATCCTGGTCCTGGATGTCTGGCGACATGCCGCAGTCCTCCTCAACGCCGGTGGCCGGTGTGTGTCTGGATGGGGTGCTGTCGGCGGCCTTGTCGCTGCTCCGCCGGTCGGGGATCGCATCTGCTCAAGGACTCGGCCGGCAGTGTGCGGAGGATTGGCCGGCACGGCAACGGGGCCGATGGTCACGGTCGATCAAGGCGCGGCACCGGACGGCTTGCTGCTGCGCAGCAGCAGCGCGACCGGCACCATCAGCAGGGCAAGGATCGCCAAAGCCTGGAACACGTCGATATAGGACAGGAGCGACGCTTGGCTCTGCACCAGCTGGCCGATCCAGTCGAAGGCCTGCTGCTGGGCCGAGGCCTGGTCCGCCCCCTGCGCCATGAAATGCGCCGTCGCCTGGTCCAGTCCCTGCTGGTAGCCGAGTGCCGAGGACGAGGCATGGCCGGCCAGGTAAGTCTGGTGCACCTGGGCGTTGCGGGCGAGCAGGGTGGTCGACAGCGACACGCCGATCGACCCGCCGAGGTTGCGCGCCACATTGATCATCGCCGAGGCCTGGCCGGTCTTCTCGGGCGGCAGGTCGGCGTAGGAGGCGGTGGTGATCGGCAGGAACAGGAAGGGCAGCCCGATCATCTGGAACACTCGCGACCAGGCGAAATACCGGAAATCCGCATCGGGCGAGAGGGTCGTGAAATGCCACAGCCCCATCGCCACCAGGGCCATGCCGCCCATGATCAGGTATTTCGGCTGCATCATGTTGGTCAGCCGGGACGAGACCGGCATCAGCAGCAGCATGGCCAGCCCGCCGGGCATCAGCGCCAGCCCGGCCCAGGTCGCGGTGTAGCCGTACTGTTCCTGCAGCAGCTGCGGCAGGATCTGGGTCGAGCTGTACAGGATGGCGCCGACCGCCATCATCACCAGGCAGGTGGTGCCGAACTGGCGCGTGAGCACCAGCCGGATGTCGACAATCGGCTCCTTCCGCGACAGCTCCCACGGCACCAGCAGGACCAGGGACAGGAAGGAGATCGCGGTGACGATCGTGATGAAGCTCGAGTCGAACCAGTCATCACGCTGGCCCTTGTCCAGCATGACCTCGAGGCAGCCGAGCCACAGCGCCACCAGCACGAGCCCGATCCAGTCGACCTTCAGCCCGCCGGCCAGGGCCTTCCGGCGCTCCCGCTTCAGGATGTCCGGTTCGACCAGCAGCCACTGCACCAGCACCAGCGAGGCGATGCCCATCGGCACATTGATCAGGAAGATCCAGTGCCAGGAGAAGTTGTCGGTGATCCAGCCACCGATGGTCGGCCCGAAGGTCGGGGCGACGATCACGGCGATGCCGTAGATGCCGAAGGCCTGGGCCCGCTTCTCCGGCGGGAAGCTGTCGGCCAGGATCGACTGTTCGCTCGGCGCCAGCCCGCCGCCGCCGAGCCCCTGCAGCACCCGGCAGAAGATCAGCATCTCCAGGCTGGAGGCCATGCCGCACAGCAGCGAGCTGACCGTGAACAGGGCGACGCAGATCATGTAGAAGCGCTTGCGCCCGACCACGTTGGACAGCCAGCCGCTGATCGGCAGCACGATGGCGTTGGCGACGAGATAGCTGGTGATCACCCAGGTGCTCTCGTCCTGCGAGGCGGCAAGGCTGCCGGCGATGTGGCGCAAAGAGACATTGGCGATCGAGGTGTCCAGCACCTCCATGAAGGTCGCGATCGAAACAACGCCGGCAATCAGCCAGGGATTGCGCCCACCCGCGGCCGACCGAGTGTCGCCCGCCATGCTCAGCGCACCGTCACGGTCGGCACCACCGACATGCCGGGTCCCAGCACCAGGTCGGGCGGGTGGTCGAACACGATCTTGACCGGCACCCGCTGCACCACCTTCACATAGTTGCCGGTGGCGTTCTCCGCCGGCAGCAGGGCGAAGGCGGTGCCGCTGCCGGCCTGCAGGCTGTCGACATGGCCGGGGAAATCCTGGTCGGGATAGGCATCGACCGAGATCGAGACCGGCTGCCCCGCCCGCATCAGGTCGAGCTGGGTTTCCTTGAAATTGGCGGTGACCCAGACATCGCGCGGTACCAGCATCATCAGGCTCTTGCCGGGCGAGGCATAGGTGCCCTTCGCCGCCGACAGCTGGGCGACGCGGCCGGCGACCGGGGCGGTGATCACGGTGCGGTCCTGGTTGGCCTGGGCCTGCTGCAGCGACGCCTGGTCCTGCTCCAGCTGGGCGGCGGCGCCCTGCGCCTGGGCCTGCAGCACGCCGAGCTGCTTGTCCGCGGAGGTCAGGGCGGCCTCGGCGCTGTCGGTGTCGGCTTGGCGCTGGCGCAGATCGGTCCCGGACTGGTCGGCCTTCTGCTGCGTGCCGGCGCCGGTCTTCACCAGATCCTGGGCGCGCTTGTTCTCGTCCTGGGCGAATTGCAGCCCGGCCTCGGCCGAAGTCACCTGCAGGTGCGACTGCTCGATCTTCGCCTTCTGGGATTCGATCTGGGCGGCGATCTCGGCCGCGCTGGCCTTGCTCTGGTCGACCTTGGCATGGGCCTGGGCCAGCGCGGCGGCATAGTCGCGGTCGTCGATCCGGGCCAGCACGGCGCCGGCCCCGACCAGTTGGTTGTCGGTGACGGGAAGTTCGGCCACGGCACCGCTGACCTGCGGGCTGATCGGCACCGTCCGGGCATCGATGAAAGCGTCATCGGTGCTCTCGTAGTTCCGGGCATACAGCCACCAGCCCACGCCGGCAGCCACCACGACCACCAGCACGACCAGGCCGATGAGGATGGCGCGCCGGTGTTTGGCGAAGAAACCGCGCCTGTCGTCCGCCGCTGCGGGGACCGGTGGCGGCGAGACCGGGGTCCCGGCGATATCCGGGCGGATCGCTTCATCTGGTGCCATGTCTGGGCCTTGTCGCCGATCGCTGGCTCATGGTCGGGGGCGGCCGGACGGTCCGCCGCCCGCTGGCGGGACGCTCAGTTGGAATCGGCCGAGACGCGCCACACCGTGTTGCCGACATCGTCGGCGATCAGCAGGGCGCCGGATTTGTCCACGGCCAGCCCGACCGGCCTGCCGCGGGCGGCCTCTTCCGAATTCAGGAAGCCGGTGACGACATCCTCGGCCTTGCCGCTCGGTCGCCCGCCGCTGAACGGCACGAAGACCACCTTGTAGCCATTGAAGCGATCGCGATCCCAGCTGCCGTGTTCGCCGACGAAGGCGCCGCCGCGATACTTCTGGGGAAGGCTGTCCGCCGTATAGAAGGTGAGCCCCAGGGGAGCGACGTGGGAACTCAGCGCGTAGTCGGGGGCAATCGCCTTCTCGACCAGATCGGGGCGCTGCGGCTGGACGCGCGGATCGAGATGCTGGCCGTAATAGCTGTAGGGCCAGCCATAGAAGCCGCCATCCTTGACCGAGGTCATGTAGTCCGGCACCAGGTCGGGGCCCAGTTCGTCGCGTTCGTTCACGACGGCCCACAGGGCGCCGCTTTCGGGCTCCCAGCTCAGCCCGTTGGGATTGCGCAGGCCGCTTGCGAAGATGCGCCAGCGGCCGGTTGCCCTGTCGACCTCCCAGATCGCGGCGCGGTTCTTCTCCGCCTCCATGCCATTCTCGGTGATGTTGCTGTTCGAGCCCACGCCGACATAGAGCAGCGAACCGTCCTGGCTGGCCACGAGGCTCTTGGTCCAGTGATGGTCGATCGGGCCTCCGGGGAGGGGCGTGAGCGGTATGCCGGCCGCGGTGATCTTGGTGTCGCCGCTGGTGT
>NZ_JBYRFX010000430.1:0-2594 GCF_057815775.1 Inquilinus sp. | reverse complement strand
GAGCGGCCCGCCCCCGCAGGCGGCCGCCGCAAGACGACCCGAAGGGCCGGTTGAAAATGCCGACAAGGTGCGTCGAACGGCTTGCCCGATGCCACCGCATCGCGCTGCGCCGCTCTCCTGCCCTGCCGGCCTGTGGCGATGGCGCAGGGCGTAGGGAGGGTGAGAAATGCGGGCTAACCGCTCGGGTGAGATGGAGGTGTTCGTGCGGGTGGTGGAGGATGGCAGCTTCTCCGCCGCCGCCCGCCGCATGGGGCTGACCCCGTCCGCCATCGCCAAGTTGATCGGGCGGCTGGAAGAACGGCTGGGGGTGCGGCTGCTGGCCCGGTCGACCCGCAGCCTGAAGCCGACGCCGGAGGGCGACCTGTTCTACGAGCAGGCCAGCCGGATCCTGGCCGATATCGCCGAGGCCGAGGCCGGCGCCGCCGGCTCCTCGGCGCCGCGCGGCCGCCTGCGGATCAGCGCCTCGATCCCGTTCGGCACCCACTGCCTGATGCCGATCATGCCGGAATTCCGCGCGCGCTATCCGGCGGTGACGCTGGACATCAGCCTGACCGACGAGGTGGTGGACATCCTGGCCGAGCGCACCGACGTCGCCATCCGGCACGGCCCGCTGCGCGACAGCGGCCTCTTGGCCCGCAAGCTGGGCGTCAGCCGGCGCGCGCTGGTGGCCGCCCCCGCCTACATCGAGCGCCGCGGCCGGCCGCAAACCCCGGCCGACCTGGCGGCGCATGACTGCCTGACCTTCAACTACCGCCGCAGCTTCACCGACTGGATGCTGGCCGGGCCTGACGGGCCCCGGCCGCTGCAGGTGTCCGGCTCGCTGGTGGTCAACAATGGCGAGACGCTGCGCCAGGCGGTGCTGGAGGGGATGGGGATCGGCCGCACCGCGCTGTATCACATCGCCCCGGATATCGCCGCCGGCCGGCTGGTCGAGCTGCTGCCGGAGTTCGACCCGCAGGAGATGGAGGAGATCCACGCCGTCTTCCTCGGCCGTGGCACCATGCCGGCCCGGGTGCGCGCCTTCGTCGACTTCCTGGCCGAGCGGGTGCGGATCGCCTAGAAGCGACCCAGGCGCCGGCAGGAAAACGGCGGCCGGCACAATTCGTCGGACCTTGTTCATATATCTGACAAGGAACTTTCCTATAACCCGGGCTGCCGTCCCGACCGCATCGGCTTTTCCAGCGCGGCGGGCGGCCCCCAAAAAGGTGAGGCTTCATGCAGTTCCGTCATCTGTTGGCCGCGTGCGGTGCGGCCGTCCTCGCACTGGCCGCTTCCGCCCCGGCCCAGGCCGGCGCGACCCTCGACGCCATCAAGCAGCGCGGCTTCGTGCAGTGCGGCGTCAACACCGGCCTCGCCGGCTTCGCCCTGCCGGACAGCCAGGGCAAATGGTCGGGCTTCGATGTCGACACCTGCCGCGCCATGGCCGCCGCCGTGTTCGGCGATGCCGACAAGGTCAAGTTCACGCCGCTGACCTCGGAAACCCGCTTCACCGCCCTGCAATCCGGCCAGATCGACCTGCTGATCCGCGCCGCCACCTGGACGCTGACGCGCAGCACCAAGCTGGGCATCAACTTCACCGCCACTTATTTCTATGACGGCCAGGGCTTCCTGGTGCCGAAGTCGCTCGGCGTCAGCAGCGCCAAGGATTTGAACGGCGCCACCATCTGCATCCTGCCGGGCAGCACCAGCGAGCTGAACCTGACCGACTGGGCCCGGGCCAACAAGATCGACTTCAAGCCGGTGCTGATCGAGAAGCTGGAGGATGCCGAGGCGGCGTTCTTCGCCGGCCGCTGCGATGCCTACACCAGCGACGCGTCCGGCCTGGCCGGCACCCGCGCCGCGCGGGCGCCGAAGCCCGACGATTACGTCATCCTGCCCGAGATCATCTCGAAGGAGCCGCTGTCGATCGCGGTCCGCCAGGGCGACGACCAGTGGGCGAACGTCACCCGCTGGGTGTTCAACGCCATGGTCCAGGCGGAAGAGAGCGGCGTGAGCAGCGCCAACATCGACAGCTTCGCCGATTCGACCGACCCGACGATCCAGCGCCTGCTGGGCAAGACCCCGGGCATGGGCGAGGCGCTCGGCCTGCCCGAGACCTGGGCGCATGACGCGATCAAGCAGGTCGGCAATTACGGCGAAGTCTACGAGCGCAACCTGGGCGAGAAGACCCCGCTGGGCCTGCCGCGCGGCGAGAACGCGCTGTGGACCAAGGGCGGCCTGCAATACGCCATCCCGATCCGCTGATGCCGACGGGCGGAGGGGCCTGCCCCTCCGCCCATGGCGAAGCCCGGGCAAATCGCGTATTCTCAACGCCTCCTGAACACGCCAAATCCGGCGAGGCGACCATGCTCGAACGAGAACGACTGCGGCCAACGACCTTCTGCTAGGCCCCGTTCTCGTGAGCATTTCGTCATGTCTATTCCTGCCATCGACCCGAATTCGGCACAACTCTACGTGCTCATTGCCCGCGCGCATCGCCGGGCCGTGATCTTCCGGCGCGGCCCGAGCCGGCTGGTGCGCCTGCTGGCCTGGAACCTGGCCAAGGACACGATCGAGGCCGGCCAGTGGTTCAAGGGCCGGATCTACGAGCGGCG
>NZ_JBYRFX010000429.1:0-10652 GCF_057815775.1 Inquilinus sp. | reverse complement strand
GTTCGGACGAAGATCGTTTGGCAGGTGGTTCATGGTTCACCTCACACCGGCGCGGCCTGGCCGCGCGACGGGGTGAACCGGACCCGGAGGTCAGGCTCGCAGCGTCGGCGCCGGCAAAGTCGCACTAGGTCGACTGGGCGTGCTCATCGGAGCGGCGGATCCTTGATTGCATCGGGGGCTGGCCCCGACATCGGTCGTATGACGCTGCGCGACGAAGCGGTCAAGCCGTTTCGGTCGGCTGAACTAATTGTAAGAAATCGGCCATGCGGGTCAGGCGACGGTGCCGTCCAACCGCTTGAGAAATCGCAGCAAAGCGGCCTCGCCGCGCCGGCCATCCGGGTCGTCGCCGAGCGGCCAGCGCAGGCTCACTGCGAGCTGCCCATCGAGATAGGCGCTGACCACGCCGGGATGGACATAACAGGCCCGGCACACCGCCGGCGTGTTGCCTAGTTGCACCGCCACCTGCTGTACGCAGCGGACCACCGCGGCCTTGGTCGGCAGCGCCTCGGGCTCGGGCTTGGCCGACAGCAGCTGTGCCGCCAGCAGGGTGCCGGCCCAGGTGCGGAAATCCTTGGCGGTGAAGTCGTCGCCCGCGATGTCGCGCAGATAGTCGTTCACCTCGTCCGACCCGACGGACTGGCGCTCGCCGGCGTCGTCCAGATACTGGAACAGGCGGTGCCCGGGCAGGTCCTGGCAGGACCGGACGATCCGGGCGATGCGGCGGTCCTTGAAGGCCGACCGATGCAGCACGCCGCTCTTGGCCTTGAACTCGAAGCGGATGGCGCCGCCCTCGACATCGACATGGCGCTTGCGCAGCGTGGTCAGGCCGAAGCTCTTGTTGGTCCTGGCGTATTCGTCGTTGCCGATCCGGATCAGCGTCGCCTCCAGCAGCCGCACGATCGCCGCCAGCACCTTGGCCCGGGTCAGGCCGCGTTCGGCGAGATCGGCATCGACGCGCTTGCGGATGCGGGGCAGGGCCCGGCCGAAGGCGATCATGCGGCCGTATTTCGTCTCTGCCCGCGCTTCCTTCCAGCGCGGGTGGTAGCGGTACTGCTTGCGTCCGCGCTGGTCGCGCCCGGTGGCCTGCATGTGGCCGCGCGGATCGGGGCAGATCCAGACATCGGTGTAGGCCGGCGGGATGGCCAGGCTGGCGATCCGCTTCAGCGCCGCCGGATCCTGCAGCGCCGTCCCGTCCGGCAGGCGGTAGGCAAAGCCCTTGCCGGCGCGGCGGCGGCTGATGCCGGGATCGGCATCGGTGACATAGCGCAGCCCGTTCGCCCGCGCCTCGTCGGGCGGGGATCGTTCGGTCGTCGCGGCGATCTCGGCCATGCTGGAGGGTGGTCCTCGGCGGGATGGGCGTTGGAGCAACGGCGCCGCTGCGGCTATGGTTCCGGCCTCTGCCGCAACCCGACCGAAGCCGTGACCGATCCGACCCCGATCCGCATTCTCGTCGACGCCGATGCCTGCCCGGTGAAGGCGGAGATCTACCGCGTCG
Source organism: Inquilinus sp. (assembly GCF_057815775.1). Classification (NCBI taxonomy): domain Bacteria; kingdom Pseudomonadati; phylum Pseudomonadota; class Alphaproteobacteria; order Rhodospirillales; family Rhodospirillaceae; genus Inquilinus; species Inquilinus sp. Next base: position 9,157 of record NZ_JBYRFX010000429.1, on the reverse strand, counting down.
CAGAGCGCTATGGCCTTGCCGTCTGCGTCGTCACCAATGGCGGGGTGATGGTGCCGCGCGCCCCGCACATCCAGCTGGTGATCGTCGGCGACGGCTTCGATGCGGCCGATGACTGGATCGCCGAGCGCAGCGGGGCCTTGGACATCGTCGTCACTGCCGACATCTTGCTGGCCGACCGGTGCCTGAAATCGGGGTCGACGGTGATCGGCAACACCGGCCGGCCCTTCACCAAGGAATCGATCGGCATGGCGCTGGCCAGCCGGGCGCTGATGGCCGATCTGCGGGCCATGGGCACGGTCGGCGGGGGCAACAAGCCGATGGTGGCCAAGGACAAGTCCACCTTCCTGTCGGCTCTCGACGCCGCGGTGGTGCGGCTGCGCCGCAGCCCGCCGCCGGGGGCGCGGCCCGGCTGATCGTCGGGCGCTCGGCTCGTCCAGCCGGGCGCCGTTTGTCCAGAATGTCGGACATCGCGTCGTGTCGCTGCGTTGACGCTGGCCGGGGCGGCGGCCATCCTTTCCCAAAAGAGAGCCAGGGCGCGGGCGCAAGCCACGGGCCCGGACCTGGGAGGAACGCGTGCAAATCGGCTTCAACCTCCTGGTGATCGGAGGGGCCATCGGGCCCGCTGATCGCCCGGTGCTCGAATCCCTCAAGCGGCACGGCTATGACGGTGTCGAGATCCCGGTCATGTCCGGGACCGAGGCCGATTGTGCCGCGCTGGGCAGGGTGCTCGACGACATCGGCCTGGCCCGCACCTACACCACCGTCATTCCCGACCCGGACCACAGTCCGATGAGCCCGGATGCCGTGATCCGGCGCCGGGCGCGCGACCGGCTGGCCTGGGCGGTCGATTGCGGCCATGCGCTGGGCGCCACGGTCATGGCCGGGCCCTACCATTCGCCGCTCGGCGTGTTCTCCGGGGCGGGGCCGACCGAGGACGAGCTGTCCTGCCTGGCCGAGCTGCTGCATGAGGCGGCGGGCCGGGCGCAGGCCGCCGGCATCCGCCTGTCGATCGAAGCGGTCAACCGGTTCGAATGCTATGCCCTGAACACGATGGAGCAGGCGGCGCGGCTGCGCGCCCGGGTCGGCCACCCGAATTTCGGCTTCATGTATGACACCTTCCACGCCAACATCGAGGAACGGGACCCGGTCGGTGTCATCGGCGCCCATGCCGACGGCATCACGCATATCCACATTTCGGAGAATGACCGCGGCATCCCGGGGCGGGGCCACATTCCGTTCCCCGCTGTGATGCGCGCCATCCGCGCCTCCGGCTATGATGGCTGGCTGACGGTCGAGGCCTTCGGCCGGGCGCTGCCGGATTTGGCCGCCGCCACCCGGGTCTGGCGCGACCTGTTCCCCGATCTCGACATGCTGTTCGCCGAGGCCATTGCCCTGATTCGGCGCGAATGGAGGGCCGCCGCATGACTGCCGCTGCCGCCGCGCCGCGTTTCGAGATGTGCGGCATCCGCAAGGCCTTCCCCGGCGTGGTCGCGCTCGACGCCGTCTCTTTCGCCTGCCGAGCCGGCGAAATCCACGCCCTGTGCGGCGAGAACGGCGCCGGCAATTCGACGCTGATGAAGGTGCTGGGCGGCGTCTACACGCCCGATGCCGGCGAGATCCTGATCGACGGCGTGCCGGCGCGGTTTCCGCATCCCGCCGCGGCCCGCACCGCCGGCATCAGCATCATCCACCAGGAGCTGAGTCTGCTGCCCGACCGGACGGTGGCCGAGAACATCCATCTCGGCATCGAACCGGTGCGCCGCTTCCGGCTGGACCGGGCGGCGATGCGCAACGGCGCCCGGTCGCTGCTGTCGCGCCTGTCGTCGGGCATCGACCCGGACAGGTCGGCCCGCGACCTGACCATCGCCGAACAGCAGACGGTGGAGATCGCCAAGGCGCTGGCGATCGATGCCCGCATCCTGGTGATGGACGAACCGACGGCGGCCCTGGACGATGTCGAGGCGGCCCGGCTGCTCGACCTCGTGCGCGGGCTGAAGGCAGCAGGGGTTGCGGTGGTCTACATCTCGCACCGGATGCCGGAGGTGTTCGCCATCGCCGATGCTGTCACCGTGCTCAAGGATGGCCGGCATGTCGCCACCCGGCCGCGGGCGGAGACCTGCTCCGACGATGTCGTGCGGATGATGGTTGGCCGGCCCCTCAGCGATTATTTCCCGCCGCGTGCCTCGGCGCCGCCGGGCGACCTGGTGCTGCGGGTCGAAGGCGGCGGCAACGCCTCGGTGTTCGATGTCGACCTCACCGTCCGCTGTGGCGAGATCGTCGCCGTTGCCGGTCTCGAAGGCTCCGGCAAGACCGGGCTGGCCCGGGCCGTGGTCGGGGTCGATCCCTTCCTCCGCGGCCGGGTGTGGCTCGGCGCGCGGGAGGGTCGGCCCGGCACTGCCCGGGCCGGGGTCGCCGGTGGCACCGGGCTCGTCCCCGACGACCGCAAGCGCGACGGCCTGGCGCTGATGCAGTCGATCCGGGACAACGGCCTGCTGGCCCGCCGCGGCCTCGCCGGGCTGTTGGCCCGGCCGAAGGGCCGGGCGGTCGGGGCGGACACCATCGACGGCATCCTGAAGGCGGTCGACGTCCGCGCCACCAGCTGGGAGCAGGAGGTGCGGTTGGTGTCGGGCGGCAACCAGCAGAAGGCGATCCTGGCCCGCTGGCTGGCCTGCGACCCGGCCCTGCTGGTCTTCGCTGAGCCGACCCGCGGCGTCGACGTCGCGGCCAAGGCGGCGATCTATCGGCTGATGCGCGAATTCGTCGATCGCGGGCGTGGGATCCTGGTCGTCACCTCGGATCTGCCGGAGGCGCTGGGCCTGGCCGACCGCATCCTGGTGATGCGGGCCGGCCGGATCGTCGGCGAACGGCCGGGCGGCGCGACGGAGGAAGAGATCATGGCGCTGGCGACCGGACACCGGTCGGACGCGCCGGTGATCCAGGCTGGTGTGGCATGAGCACGATCGTCGCCACCGGCCGGCCGCGCCGCCGTATCGAGCCGCCGGTGCCGCTGATCCTGATTGGGGCCTCCGCCATCGCCTTCGCCGTCACCGCGATCGCCACCGGGCAGGCGGCGCAGCTTTCGGCCGACGGCGTCATCGCCGTGCTGGAGCGGATCGTCGCGCTCGGCTTCGTGGCGCTGGGCCAGACCTTTGTCATCCTGGCCCGTTCGATCGACCTGTCGGTGGCCAATCTGGTCAGCGTCGCCGCGGTTATGGCGTCTTGGATGATGCAGGGCAACCCGGCGATGATGCTGCCGGCGGTGGCGGCGGTGCTGGCCATCTCCGCCCTGGTCGGCGTGGTGAACGGGCTGCTGGTCACCCGGCTGGAAATCAACCCGCTGATCGCCACGCTGGGTGTCGGGCTGATCCTGCAGGGGCTGCTCAGCGCCTCCTTCCAGAACTTCGCCGGGGCGGTGCCGGAAAGCTTCCAGGTCCTGGCCTATGGCCAGATCGGCCCGGTGCCCTATCCGGTGATCGGGCTGTTCGTGCTGACCGGCTGCGCCGCCTTTGTGCTGCGGTCGACCCGCTTCGGTGCCCATCTCTATGCCACCGGCGGCAACCCGGATGGCGCCCGCCTGGCCGGCATCCGCACTCACCGGGTTACGATCGGGGCCCATGTGATCTGCAGCCTCGGCGCCGGGCTGACCGGGCTGTACCTCGCCAGCCGGCTGCGCTCGGGCGCGCCCTGGGTCGGGCGTGACGGCGTCTACGATCTCGAATCTATCGCTGTGGTGGTGATCGGCGGCACCATCCTGGCCGGCGGCCGCGGCGGTGTCTGGGGCACGCTGGCCGGCGTCATCATGTTCGGCACGCTCGATGCGGTGTTCAACATGGTCGGCATCGACGCCTTCGTGAAGCAGGTGCTGCGCGGCGCCATCGTCATCATCGCGGTAGCCGTCTACGCCTATCGCACGCGGGGGCATGTGGCATGATCGAGACCACGGAGCGTCGTCCGCTCGATCTAACCGTACCCGCGCCGTCGCCGTTGCGCCGGCTCGCTGCCATCCGCCCCGCCTATCTGGTGCTGATCCTGTTGCTGGTCGCGATCGCGGTGGCCAGCCCGGCGTTCCTGGAGCCGAACGGCTACATGAACTTCCTGCGCCGGGCGGCGCCGCTGGTCATCCTGGCCGCCGGGCAGCTGTTCGTCATCGTGGTCGGCGGCTTCGACCTTTCGGTCGGCTCGCTGATCACCCTGGTGGTGATGGCCGCCTCGCTGCTGATCCAGGGCGACCCGGCGCAAAGCTGGTGGGTGATCGCGCTGCTGTACGGCATCGGCCTCGCCGTCGGCCTGGTCAACGGCCTGGTCGTGTCCTGGCTGAAGGTCCCGTCGATCATCGCCACGCTCGGCGCGCTGCTGTCGTTGAAGGGCATCGCACTGGCCTGGTCCGGCGGGTCACCCCAGGGCTACCTGCCCGACAATTTCCGCGATTTCGGCCGGCTGACCTGGCGCGGCATCCCGGGGATCGAGATGTTGCCGCTGGCCGTCATCGTCATGGTGGTCGCCGTGGCGCTGCTGTGGTGGCTGATGCACGGCACCGTGCTGGGCCGGCTGCTGCTCGCGGTCGGCGACAATCCCCGTGCGGCGGAGCTGGCCGGCGTGCAGGTGCGGCTGGTGCGCACCATCGCCTTCGTCGTCTCGGCGCTGTCGGCGGTCACGGCCGGCATCCTGCTCGGCGGCTTCGCCGGGGTCTCGACCAATGTCGGCGACGGCTATGAGCTGCAGGCGATCGCCGCCATCGTCATCGGCGGCGCCCAGCTGCTCGGCGGCCGTGGCACGGTGCCCGGCGCTGTCGCCGGCGCGCTCAGCCTGTCGGCCCTGTTCACCCTGCTCAACCTGATCGGCCTGCCCAAGCCGCTGCGCGATGCGGCCCAAGGGTTGATCCTGATCGGTGCCGTCGGCTGGAGCGTCTGGCGTCGCCGAAAGGGAGGTGCATAGGACCAGGCACCGACGACCGTCCGAGAAGCAGCCAAGAACACAAACACGAGGGAGGAACGCATGCGTATCGGGTTGATGATCGGCACCGCTGCCCTGCTGGCCGTTGCGGCCGGCGGTGCGGCACGGGCGCAAAGCTTCGATGATCCGAAGGAATTCGCGGCCCAGCGGGCGATGATGGCGATGACGGCCGAAGGACCGGCGGACAAGCCGTGGGAGCAGCATATCGGCGGCACGATGGTCGACACCGCCAAGTACAAGAAGGCCGGGCCGTACAAGCTGTGCCTGTCCAACGCCGGCGTCGGCAATCCCTGGCGTGTGGTCGGCTGGCTGACGATGCAGGCCGAGGTCGACCTGCACAAGAGCGACGTCGCCTCCTTCACCGTGGCCGACGCGGAGGGCAAGGACGACAAGCAGATCTCGGACATCAAGGCGCTGCTGGCCAGCGGCAAATGCGATGTGCTGATGGTGTCGCCGAACACCACCGCGGCGCTGACCCCGGCGGTGGAGGAAGCCTGCAAGCAGATCCCGGTCATCGTGTTCGACCGCGGCGTGCTGACCGATTGCCCGGTGACCGTGGTCAAGCCGATCGGCGGCTACGCCTTCGGCATCGCCGCAGCCGACTATGTCGCCGCCAACGTGCCGAAGGGCGGCAAGGTGCTGGCGCTGCGGATCCTGCCCGGCGTCGACGTGCTGGAGAACCGCTGGGCCGCGGCCAAGCGCATCTTCGATGAGAAGGGCATCCAGGTAGTCGGGGTCGAATTCACCGATGGTGACCGGGCCAAGACCAAGTCGATCGTCGAGGACTACCTGACCCGGGTCGGCAAGCTCGACGCCGTGTGGATGGACGCCGGGGCGACCAGCGTCGCCGCGATCGAGGCGTTCGAGGACCAGGGCATGGACATCCCGATCGTCACCGGCGAGGACCAGCAGGATTTCCTGCAGAAGTGGAAGCAGTCGGGCATGAAGGCGGTGGCGCCGACCTATCCGGCCTATCAGTGGCGCACCGCCGTCATCGCCGCCCTGCGGGTGCTGAAGGGCGAGCCGGTGCCGGGCCCGTGGTCGCTGCCGCAGCCGACGATCACGACCGACAACCTGGCCAAATACGTCAACGAGAAGATGCCGCCGCTGCACTACGCGATGTGCGGTTGCGAAGGGATGCCGGACTACCCGCAGCGGTGGATCGGCAAGTAGGCAACAGGCGGAGGGTGGGCGCGCCCCGCCCTCCGCCACCGATCGGAGGAGATCATGGGCGATTATCATATCACCGGCGCGATGGTCTGGGACGGCACCGGCCGTGATCCCTATCCCGGCCAGGTCGTGGTCCGGGGCGACCGGATCCACGCCGTGGCCCCCGCGGCCGAGCGGCTGGACGCCGGCGGTTGCGAGACCGTCGACGGCGGCGGTGCGACACTGCTGCCAGGGCTGGTCGAGGGCCATGCGCATCTGTCGTTCTGCGGGGCGCGGACCAACACCGATCTGGGCGACATCCCGACCGAAGAGCATGTGCTGGAGACCATGTGGAATGCCGAGCTGCTGCTCGACCACGGCTTCACCAGCGCCTATTCCGCCGCCAGCGCCAAGATCCGGCTGGACGTGGTGATCCGCGACAAGGTCAATGAAGGCCGGCTGAAGGGCCCGCGCATCCGCGCCGCCAGCCCGGAGATCACTGTGACTGGTGGGCTGGGCGACGAGACCCGGCTGCATCTGGAACGTTCCAGCTTCGGTCTGGTCTGCGACGGGCCGGAGGCGGTTCGCCATGCCGCGCGAGTCTGCATCCGCGAGGGTGTCGACAACATCAAGATCAACATTTCCGGCGACGACTTCGTCGATCCCGCCAAGGGCGGCATGACCGTGATGTCGAAGGCCGAGGTCGAGGCCGCGGTCGAGACCGCGCATGATTTCGGCCGCAAGGTGAACTGCCACGCCCGGGCCAGTGAGGCGGTGAAGCGGGCGATCCGGGCCGGCGTCGATGTGATCTATCACTGCGAGCACGCCGACACCGAGGCGCTGGACCTGCTGGAGGCGGCGAAGGACCGGGTCTTCGTCGGTCCGGCCATCGGCCTGATCTACAACACCATCCATGAGGCGGCCGACTACGGCATCACCGAGGAGAAGGCGCGCAAGCTGGGTATGCATCTGTGCCTAGAGGCGAGCCAGCGGACCTATGCCGAGATGAAACGGCGCGGCATCCGTGTCGTCATCGGCGGCGACTACGGCTTTGCCTGGACGCCGCAGGGCACCAACGCCCGCGATGTCGAGCACTTCGTCAAGCTGTTCGGCTACTCCCCATCCGAGGCGCTGCAATGCGCCACCCGGGTCGGCGGCGAGTTGATGGGCATGGGCGACCGGCTGGGCCAGGTGCGCGAGGGGTTCCTGGCCGACCTCATCATGGTCGACGGCGATCCGCTGCAGGATGTCAGCCTGATCCACGGCCCGATGCGAATGGTGATGAAGGATGGCGTGATGCACCGCCTGTCGCCGCGCCAAGCCGCCCGGGCGGCGGTTGCGGCCGAGTAGCGGCTTGGAGGCTTCCGGCCACCGTCAGTCGGGGGTCGACATCCTGCTCGGGGTTGTCGACCACCTGACCGATGCGCCCGGCGGCTTGCCCGTCATTGCCCTGGCCGAGGGCCTGGCCGTGCCGCGGTCGAGCCTCTACGCCGTGCTGCGGCCGATGCTGGCAGCGGGATGGCTCGACGCGCCGCGGCGCGGGTCGGTCCGGCTTGGTTCCGTCTGGTTCGACTTGGCGGTGGCGCTGGAGGCCGAGGCCGGACGCCGGTCCCGGCCGGCCCCGGTACGCCGCGAGACCGGGGCTCCGACGGCGCGGTCCTTCCTGTGGAACCCGAACTTCACCGAGCTGGTCGACGCATCGCCCCATGCCCAGCCGCCGCCCTATGTCTTCGGCTTCTCCAATGGCTCGCGCGCCAATCTGTGGCGCCAGGGGCTGATCCACGGCGTCCAGTTCGCCGCGGCCGAGCATGCCGACCGGATCGCCGCCCTGCGCATCGCCAACGCCGATGACGACCCGGCGGCGCAGGGACGTGACATCGATGCCTTCCTGGCCATGGGCGTCGACGCGCTGATCGTCAGCCCGCTGGAGACGGAGGCGCTGCTGCCGCCCCTGGCCCGGGCCCGTGCCGCCGGGCTGCCGGTGGTGATGGTCGACCGGCTGCTCGGCGATGCAGCGCATTCGCTGGTCCAGGTCGCGGGTCCCGACACCGCCATCGGCCGGGTGCCGGCGCAATGGCTGGTCGAGACGCTGGGCGGCCGCGGCGGCGTGGTGATGATGGTCGGGTTGCCGGAGATCGGCCCGACGCTGCGGCGGGGCCGGGCGGCGCGCGAGGTGTTCTCGCTGGCGCCCGGCATTCGTATCCTGGAGACGGTCCACACCGAGATGACCGTGGCATCAGGCCGCCGCGCCATGGCCGGGCTGATCGAGCGCTGGGGCGACGATATCGACGGCGTCTGGTGTGATAGCGGGCTACACGGCGCCGGGTCGATCCAGGCCTGGGTCGATGCCGGCCGTGACGGCCGCGTGCCGCCGCACACCGGCGGCGACCAGAACGCGGTTTACCAGCTTGCCATCCTGCACGGCGTGCCGCTAGCGGCGATGGATTTCCCGCCCTCCATGGGCATCCGTGCGGTCGAGGTCGGGCTCGACATCCTGGCCGGCCGAACCCTGCCGCGCCGGATCGAGGTGCACACCCCGCTGGTGATCAGCCGCGGCTACGAGACCGCCTCGGTCCGTGCCGACATCCTGGTCGAGGACCATGTGCGCTGGGACCGGCCGCCGAGCCTCGTCCTCGGCCACGGTATGGGCGATGATTACGACCCGACCACCTTCGCGGTGGGGAAGGGTGCCGCGGCGGATGGGGCCGCCCGGTCGATCCTGCGCACACTCGACATCCTGGTCTGGCTCAAGGCGCATGGCGGCGAGGCCGGCATCGCCGATCTGCGGGAGGCGGTGGCGATGCCACGTTCCTCGCTGCACGATCTGCTCGGCCCGCTGATCGACCACGGCCTGCTGCAGCGCTGCCGTCGCGGCCGCGTCCGGGCCGGGCTGCGGGCCAGTGCCGCCGGCTTCGCCGCGCTCGGCATCGCCGATCTCGTGGCGGCTGTGGAGCCGGCGCTGGACGGGCTGGTGCGGTCGGTCGGCGGCACCGCCGCCCTGGTCGTGCTGCATGGCGAGCGCTGCACCATGGCCCTCAGCCGCGCTGCTGCCGGG
>NZ_JBYRFX010000428.1:0-12802 GCF_057815775.1 Inquilinus sp. | reverse complement strand
TGCCGTCGATGATATCGAGCTGGCGTCGGATCTCAGCATCGTGGCTCGCCTCGAGGCGCCGCTCCCGCTGGATGCGCGTCCGGGCCGCGGCGGCGCCGACGATCAGGGTGAACTCGCCGTCCTTCTGCTTGTTCAGGTCATCGACGCTGATCCGCTCGCGCTCTTCCATCCGGCTGGTGCGCGACAGCTCAGGTGCGCCGATGTCGCCCGGGTTGTATTCCGCATCCTGGATCACCTGGACCTGGGCGCGGCCGCCGGCGCCGGCGAGCTTGCGATAGGTCTCGGAATCGTAACCGCTGGTCGTGCGTCCCGCCTATTTGATGTTGGCATTGCCCCAGGTCCGCTCGCCTTCCACCTTGTCGGAGGCGAGCAGGTCATCATAGGTCTGCACGCCGAAGAGCAGTGAAACCAGGAAGACGCGGGCCTGGGCGAAGGCCTTCGCGAAGCCCCGCACCAGATAGTAGCCGTACTCGTCCAGAATGATGAAGAACGGCGTGCGCGCGTTCTCGGCGGCGGCTTCGATGATCTGCCGCCGGGACCCTTCCATCGGCGTGTCGAGGAACTGGGCCAGCGCCCCCTTGATGGCTGCGACCGCTAGGCGACCGAGCATCTCGGACCCCTTTTCGTTGCGCTCGAGGGACGGCAGCAGCACCACCAGCAGCCGGCGGTTCAGGATGACGTCGCGGAAGTCGACCTCGCCGATCTCGTCATTGTAGATCTCGCGATACCCGAAGGTCAGGGTGGCGATCGCCGGCACCAGTTGGGATTCGAGATAGCCATGCTGGTTGAGCGCTTCCTCGCGCTTGGTCACCGGCCCGTCCGCCGGCGGATCGGCCTCTCGGCCGCTCGCCGCGCGGGGATAGGTGATCTCGGCCTCACCGTTCGGGCCTGGGCCAGGCCCACGCCAGGACCGCTTGAATGCGATCCAGACCACCGGATCGATCTCGGGGAGCATGTGCGGCACACGCGGCCGCGTCTCTGTGTAAGCGGGGAGGCTGTTTAGCGAGAATTCGATCAGCCCGAAATAGTGCGCCTTCATCTTGGCGAAGAGCGCAGCGAACCCGCTGTCCCGGACGAAGCGGCCGTTGATCGTTTCGTTTCGCAGGTCGACCAGGTTGCCGCGGATATCCACGAACACGCCGAAATGCACCAAGTTCTCCAGCCTGGCCAGGTTGACGAACCGGGCGAACAGCTCGGGATTGGAGATGACCAGGCCCTCCTTGGTGAGAAGGGCGAGGCTCAGCGTCACGCCCTGAACGAAGGAGATGGCACGCTCTTGCCAGGATCCGTCCCCGGACCCGGTGTCGGCCAGCAGGCCGGCCAGCAGCTCCGATTTCATGTCCGAGGATCCGACGGCGACCGGATTGAAGGTGTGCGAGGTCTTGATGTCGTCGACCACGTCGCGGTCGCGGCCGCCCTTGATGAAATTCATCACCAGGAAATCCTCGTCCCGGCCCATGGCCCGAGCGATCCGGAACAGAGAATCCCGTGTCTTGTGGTGGGCTTTGCCGTCAATCAGAATCGCGCCGGAGCCCAGCATCAGGGCATTGTGGACGAAGCCAAAGAGGGCCTCGCTCTTGCCGGATCCGGTGGTGCCGATCATGCCACCATGGGTGGTCATGTCCTTGCCGCTGGCCCAGACCTCCCGCCCCGAATTGAATTCCCGGCCGATGTAAATCTCGCCGTCACCGGCTTTGCCGGTGGTCCGATCCAGGAACTCGCGGCCACCGGCGCCGATCCAGGCCGGCACCCGGAACGGCATATCCCACAACCGGCGACGGTAGAAACCGCGGCGATAGTAGCCGAGATAGAGCGGGATTGCGCAGAACAGCAGGATCAGCTCGGGCACGCCCGGCAGCCAACAGAACACCAGGCTCACGCCCGTCAGCAGGGCGAACATCTTGAACGTGCCGTCGGCGCTGTCCGTCAGGTCGGCCAGCTTGCGCGGGATGCTGCGAACGTCCTCGATCCGGCTCGCATGCCGGATTTCCTGATGGCGCTCGATCCCTTCGTAGTGGGTCTTCGGGTTCGCCATGACCTACTCCCGTTCCGACCAGGCGGCGATCCGCCGGGCGCGCCGAGACGCGCTGAACCCCATGACGGCGAACATGCCGGTGAAGGCCAGCCCGGCTGCGATCTGCAGTGGATCCCCGCCGGCGACGATGAGGATGACGGTGCCGGCACCGGTCACGCCGACACAGGCCACGCCGAGCATCACAGTGCGGCGCAGCTCCGACAGGAGCCGGCTGGGCTCCCGGCCGTCGAGCACCGGTGGGTCGGGCTGGTGCGCCACTGTCTTGGTGCTGTGCCACGCCGCGCGCAGAAGCTCTCCGGCTTCCCCTGGCTTCCGGATCGGGCTGAGGAAGCGAAACATCCCGCCGATGCTCATGGCGAATTCGGCCCGTCAAGCATCTGGCAGATATTCTCGAAGCCGATCTTCAGCCCAAGGGTGTTGCCCACGACATTCCCCGCATCGACAATGAAAAAGGACACTGTGCCGGCGATCAAGAACGTCGCCACCTCTTGTGTGACGTGACGCTTGAACCCGCTCGCCACCTGGTAGAGCAGCAGGAATCCTTTGAAGATCGCGTAAACGCCGATGAAGAAAAAGAACAGCACCACCACCGAGTTGATGCCCTCGCAGTAGGCGCTGACACCGCCACCCTGTTGGGGCGGGCGATACGAGAAGATCGTGGTCTCGCCCGTCCCGCCGAGGACGAAGGTGTTGCCCGATTTCCAGAGCAGGAACGGCATCGACACCATCGCGCCGCCGATCAGGAGCTTCCCGAGGGCGCCGAGCGGCGTCGTCTCACGTCGGCCCGGCGCGATGGCCATCGCGTAGAAGTCACCGATGCCGCGGCCGACGATCATCAGCCCGACGATGGCGATGAGGACAGTGACCAGCTTTGTCGCGAACGGAAATGCCGTCGCGAGGTTGATCAGCAGCGCGCTGATATCGGCCGTCATCGAACGACCCTCCTTGCAATGTGACGGATTCCTTGGCCGAGGATGACGGCGATCGTCCCGGATGCCAGCATGGCCCCCAGGCCGAGCCACCAGTCGGCGCCTCCGAGGTGCGGGTCCCCTGCGTTCAAAGCCAGGGACGAAACTATGAACAGGACGCCGCCGATCTGCAGTCCCAACGCGAGCGTGCTGCAGGCGCGCCAGAGGGTGACCATGGACGCCGCCGGCGCGCGCCGGGCCCGGGCAAAACCGACGATTCCCGCCAGCATCGCGGACGACGCGGTGGTCGACGCGACCGTGATCCAGACCTGCGGCCTGCCGGGGAACGCGGAACCCTGGATCGCGCTCCAGAACGAGACCTGCACCAAGGTCGGATAGCTCGCCATCACTGCCAGGCACACGGCGAAGCCGAGACCGCAGGCCTCGACGACACGCCGAACAGTGCGGAGAGAGGCAGCATCGGCCATCATTTCGGGTCGTCTCCGGTCTGCTTGCTTCTTTGGCGCGCCGCCCAAATAGCCTCGACCCGATCGACACGGGCCTTGATTGCGGCGACGCGGGCGTCGAGCTCCCGCATCTCGAGGCGATCGAGATCCTCGGGAGGAGGCGGTGCCTCATAGGGGCGCACGGCCGTCCGATCGGGAACGTAGGATGGGCCGGCGGCCATGGCGTTAGAGGGGCCGGTCAGCAGCAGGGCTGCAGCCATCAGCCCCAGGTGCGCATAGCGCCTCATCGACCAGCCTCCAGCTGGGTGCGGAGGCGGCGCAGGGCCTCCCCGGTCAGGTACTTCCTGGCTTCCTGACGAAGTGCCCTGAAGGCCTCCGTGAAGTGCGGCTCCGACAGGGGGCGAGCGGCCTGGCACTCGGCCAACCAATGGGCGTGCGCGCCGGCGGCGATCGGCGTACAGGCCGGCGCCCCGACGGTGCGGAGGAAGCACCAGAGCGGATAGTCGTTGAACCGAAGCCACCGGAACGATTCAGGCGGAAAGATCCCTGCGGTGCGTGTCTCGGTCAGGACCGTCGCCAGGCAACCGGAGAGATAGTGATTGCGCCGCAGTAGGGCGACCAGGCGCGCATGCGCGCCTCCGGGCGCGAGATGCTCGCCGAGCCAAGCCCGATCGTCCCGCGCGAGATCCGCGGCGCCGGCCACGTCGGCCAGGGTGACGACGGCGTCCGGCCGCAACTTCAAAGCGATCGCGATCCGACGCCGTTCGGCGTCGCGCTGCTCATCGGTGACGCCGTCGAGTCCGATGACGAGCCCCGGCCCGCGCTTGGCCTTCAGGGCGTTGAGCCGACGCCAGACGTCATCCATCCGATGGGCTACGGCTGCAACGGCAGTGCTGAAATCCTCGGCCGAGCCGTCGGCATCGCGCGCGGCAATGCGCTCCAGGCCGGTTCGGATCAGGATGGCCGCCGGCCAGGGCAGGGCGGCCACCGCTTCAGCGATGTCTCCGGTCCCGAGGAAGGGGTTGGGTTGGCCGAGAGCTTCGCACAGGACCTCGCCAACACGCTCGGTGCGCAGCAGGATATCGGGCCCGGCGTGCATTCCGGGAGCCGTGGTGCCGATCGGCGCGTCCAGCAGTTCTGCGGTCGACCCGGTGCGCTCAAGGAGCTCCAGGGCCTTCTCCGGCAGCCGGGCCGGCCCCTTGTCCAACGGCATCGAGGCGAGGTTGTAGTCGAGGAAGAATCGGTTCGCGGGGTGCCGGTGACTCTGGGCCTCCATCACCTGGCGCCAGCGCTTCGGCTTTCTCGAGGCGACCAGGCTGTTGATATGGTCCATGTTCACGCGGACCAAGGCGATCGCGGCGAACACGCCCGTCAGCACCGTGAAGATCAAGCCGAAGGGGAGCGACGCCGCGGCCATGTCCGACATGGTGGGGCGATACTTCCCGGCATCTGCGAAGACCTGGTCCCAGCCGCCGCTCCACAGGGACCAGGTCCCGATGCTTTCAATCATCCGGAGCCGGTGGAAGGCGCCGCCGATTACGTCGGGCCGGCTGAACCACAACATCGACAACAGGAAGTACACCATCCCGGCGAACACCAGGCCGAGCCCTTGGGGTGTTTGCAGGAACCCCTTCCGCCTCTTTTCCATCAGGATCTCCTTGCGGCGCCGCGGCGGCCGCCGGTCTTGCCCTTCGACCCTGCCATCAGCTTGTCGATCAGGCCCGAGGCCGTGAGCTTGTCGAGAACGGGCCAGCCCTTCGGCATGGCGAGCTGGCCCTTGTCGATCGCGACCTTCAGCACCGCGATCTGCTTCTCAGACGCGGGCTCTTCCGAGAGCCGCGCCTTCGCCTTCCGATCGGCGCGCTTCACAGCGGCATCGATCCATGTCGACAGGGCTCGGCGATCACCGAGCGTCGTCGGGTCGATCACCTCGCCGAGCTGGTCGGCGAGCTTGCGTGCGAGCTGAACCTGGGTATCCGACGGACCGGACCCGACATGGGCGTCGAGCCAGTCCCGGCAGGCGCCGAAGGAGGTGATGATGGCCTCCGGCAGCGCGATGCCCAGCTGCCGTGCAGCGGCCCGCGCCCGTTCGATCATCGCCGCGCTGGGTGCGCGCTGGATGGCGCAACCGCTGGCCGCGATCTCGTCCACCAGCTGCTGGTGCAGACGGGAGACGACCAGAAGGTACGAGGTCCGCCCCTCGGCAATCGCGTCGAGCTCGTTCTCCATCGCCCGGGTGAACCGAATATCGACGAACGCGAACCGGCCGCACAGAGCGTCAATCACCATGACGCCCTTCGGCGTCGGACGCAGCTGGCGCTTGCCATCGACGCTGACATATTCCCGCTGCGTGATGGTCTCCATGATCGCGGCGTAGGTGGCTGGTCGGCCGATCCCCTCGGCCTCCAGGGCCCTCACCAAGCTCGCTTCGGTGAAGCGAGGCGGTGGCTTGGTTTTCTTCTCGATCACCCGGCCGCCAGCGGCGCCGAGGATCTGGCCGGGCTGGAGCTCTGGAACAGGGTTCGACGCCTTCTCCCCGTCATCATCGACGTCCGCGTCCAGGTCGTCGTCTGCGGCGCCGGCGAGAGCTTCCCAGCCTGCGAACACACGCCGCCGGCCCGCAGCGTCGAAGCGGATCGCCGCCTGGTCGAGCGGCTCGGCCGCGAACAGCACGGCCTTGCGCACCATGTAGCGTGCGTCCGCCAGCTGGCTCGACATGGCGCGTTCCCAGATCAGGCGGTAAAGCCGCCACTCGGCGTCGGTTTCTCCAGCCTCGCCCACACCGAAATGTGTTGGCCGGACCGCCTCGTGCGCCTCCTGGGCGCCGTCCTTGGCCTTCCACCGCCGCGGCCGCGGGGCGGGATCGAGGCCCATGGTCCGTGCCTGGTCCCAGATCGCAGCGACGGCGTCGTCCGAGAGGTTGGGATTGTCCGTGCGGTGATAGGTGATGGCGCCCTGCTCATACAGGCGCTGCGCCGCCTCCATGACGGCCTTCGGCCGCAGCTTCAGCCGAGTCGAGGCCGCCTGCTGCAGGGTCGAGGTCGTGAACGGTGCCGGCGGCGCCGCCGGCTCCTCCTTTTCCGAGAAGGTCTCGACGCTGAAGCCGCGCAACCGGCAGACGCGCTCGGCGAAGCCACGGTCCATCCAGTAGTCCTGGCCCAGGGACAGGTGAGGTTTCAGGCGCCAGGTCGCCGTCCAGGTCGTATCGTCGCCATCGGCGAACGACACCTCGACCCCAAAATGCCGTGTGACCACGAATGTCTCGATCGCGCGCTCGCGCTCGACCACGAGGCGGACCGCCGGGCTCTGGACCCTGCCGGCGCTGAGGCCCGCACCACCCTGCCGCGATAGCTCCGGGCTCACCATCCAGCCAACGAGACGGTCCAGGACGCGCCGCGCCTCCTGTGCCGCGACGAGCTTCACATCGATCACGCGCGGATGCGCCATCGCCTCGCGGACCGCGAAGGCGCTGATCTCGTTGAACTTGACCCGCTTCGGCTTCGAAAGCCCGAGCGCCTGCTGCAGGTGCCAGGCGATGGCCTCGCCCTCACGGTCGGGGTCGGTCGCCAGATACACCTCATCGGCCCGGGCGACAGCCCGCTTCAGCCGCGCGACGACGTCCGCGCCGCGTTCCGTCGCGACATAGCGCGGCTGAAACCTCGGCGGCTCGACACCGATATCTCCCTTGGACGGCAGATCGCGAACATGCCCGACGCTGGCCATGACGTCATGGCCAGCGCCGAGGTAGTCGCGGATCTTCCCGACCTTGCCGGGACTTTCCACGATCACCAGTCGCATTCGACAGGCTCCGTTATGTGAACCTGTCAGTGCGGCCGATTGGTCGGCTTATGCTCCTGGTGGTGCTCGTTTCCCGGCGAGGGTAGGGGCGCCGGCGCCGGGCGAGGGGCTGGCGTGTGGTCGACCACGCGATCGATCACCATGTCGGTCGTGTAGACCTTTTCGCCATTCTTCTCGTAGGAGTTCTGACCGATCGTGCCGGACAGGGTCAGGCGGTCGCCGATCTGCGGATATTCCAAGGCGCTGCGGGTGTCAGCATCGAAGGCCTTGATCGTGTGATAGCGAGGCTCACCGTCACGTCCCTCCGACACCAGGCTGCCCATCGTGACCTTGTCGGTCGACTGCATGCCGCGGCGCAGTTCTCCGGTCACCGTGATATTGGCCTGGTGCGGCGTACTCGGATCGACGCGGTCCACCCGGTTGGCAATGACGTCGGTCCGGTAGGTCTCGCGACCCTCCTTCTCGAAGACATTCTCGCTGACGCGAGCATCGAGTGTGACGACCGCGCCCGCCTCAAGGCTCTGTGCCGCGCGGCGTGCGGCCGCGTCGAAGAGCATGACGCTGTTGTAGCGCGCGTGCCCGTCAGGCAATTCCGATTTGACAGTGACCGTGGTCAGTTTCTCGAATTCGTGGGTCCGGACCACCTCGCCGGTGATCGCGGCATAGGCGCCCGGGCGATAGCCTTCCTGGGCTGCAGATTGCGGCTTCATGTCTTCGAACCTTTCGATCTGAGTTGACGGATCGGTTCGAGAGGCACTCTCCATGGTCTTCTGGTTTGAGAAAGACGAAACAGTTGTAGGCGTCGATGCGGGCACAGGAGTTGGCCAGACCTCGCGCATGCGGGGAATCGCCAAGGCGCCCCATCGGACGAAATTCTCCGGCTCTCCCCGCATCATGGTGGAGATTCCTTCGTCAATATTAAGGCTGAGCTTGCTTAGCGCGTCGGGCTCTGTCCCAAGCGCGATATTTCTCCTCACATCCTCTGGTTGGGGCAGCAGCGATTGCAACCGGCCCAACGCTTGCTCCATCAGATCAAACGCCGGCCATTTGCCATCGTCGGCGAGTTCGGCCATGGACGACCTGACCATCTCTTCGATCTGCTGTAGAATGGGCTCGATAGATTGATCCGTCCCATCAGAGCGCCTTGCTGTTAAGAGGCCCTCTTCGTTCGCTGCGATCGGCGGCGACATCTGCTCGAACCTTTCGATCTGAATTGACGGATCGGTTCGAGAGGCACTCTCCAAGCGTCGTGGATTGTACATGGCTGAAAGGGTGCCGCCGCCCATCGGTGGCTCCCCGGCTGACATGCGGCTCGTGTGATCCGCACGCAGTTCCGGCGCCGGGCTCACCATATCGAGATAGCGGGCCAGGCTTTGCTCGACGGCGCCGAGCATGGTTTCGCGATAGAGCTCAGGCGTGGGGCCGCGCCGTGCCTCCAGCGCCTCGATGTAGTCGAGCCGATCGGCAGGTTCGATCACCGCCGGCGGATATCCGCCTCGCATCAGCACCAGGTTCATCAGCAGACGGCTGGTCCGACCATTGCCATCGCTGAAAGGGTGGATTTCGGCGAGGCGGGCGTGGGCCTCGATCGCCGTGTCCGGCGTCGGCGCCTGGGCCGCCAGCCAGGCCACCAGGTCGGCCATCAGCGGTGCGATTTCGCTCGGCGCGGGCAGGCGGATATCCGAGCCGGCGATCTGGCGCTGGTGCGGGCTGTATTGGCCTGGGTGCATGTCATCCACGCCGGCCATCACCAGCGCATGGATCTGCCGTATGTCACGTTCGGTCAGCGGCGCTCGGTTCGAGGCCAGCTCGCGGACATACCCGAGGGCTGCAACGTGATTGGTCACCTCGAGGTGCTCGCGCAGGGTCCGGCCCCGGCCGACGGTCAGACCCTTGTCGACAATGAGGGCCGTCTCCGCCCGCGTGAGCGTGTTCCCCTCGATGGCATTCGACGTGTAGGTCAGCTCGACCGTCTGCCAAGCTTCGACCGCCCTCAGCGCGCCCGGCGCGATGGGGCGCAGGGCGTCCAGCTCAGCCTTAAGCGTTGAGATCGCGGCTAGGGTCGGATCGACGTTGCCCGTCTGCCGCAGCGGAGCCCGTTTTGAGCCCGGCGGTGTCACCGTCGACAAGATGCTCGGAATCCGATCCAGCCAACTTGGATCCATCTTCATCTGGTCGAGGCAGTTGGCCAAATATCGGGGGTCGGCAATCGTGCGGAGCGCGTCATGGAACCCGCGCTCGACGCTGGTGCCGAATCGGGCGATGGTCCTATCCCAGACCCGCTCCGGAATGTCGCCCCAACTGTCGATCATCGCCGCGAGGTCGATGATGTCGCGACTGAGGACAGATTTGTCCAGGGCCCGATTGGCGTTGGCCAGCAGCTTGGTCGCGTACATGTCGTCGCGGGAGAGGGTCGGGACGCCGAGCTCCGGGCTGAACGCACCAGAAATCCCGAGCTCGCCCTCGGAGACGAATTCGATCCGGATCGGTTCGCCCTCGATCTCCAGGGCCGTCCGGATCGAATACCGGTCCATTCGGACGGCACGGAGCTGCTTGACCGGTTCGCGCAGGATCTCGCCCAACGTTTCGTTGGTGACAGCCTCGCGCAGGAGGCGATAGCCCTCCGTCGAGGACACGAGGAAATCGACGTCCCGGGACTCGCGGAATTCACCGAGGGACAGCGCGATCGCGGTCCCGCCCCCGAAATACGCTTCCGCCCGGGTCAGCAGGTCGACGTTCAGCGACCCGAGCAGCTTCGCAATGTGCCGGTGGTGCGGACGCTCAAACGTCGAGGAAGCCATGGCCCACCTCGCGTGCCAAGCGGTCGATCAGCGCCTTCTCGTCGTCACCGAGAGCCGCCTGGTCGACCATGTCCCAGTGCTTCTCGTAGAGGGCAAGCGCATCCTCTTCCGTGATCTCCCCGTCGGGACGCCGGCTCCAAGCGATGAATCGCAGCTGCGGATAGTCCGTCAGTCGCACCATCACGCCATTGTACTCCATATGGACCACCGGAGGGGTCGTCAGTTCGTAATGCAGTGTCATCGGGAACGGCGGAACAGCCCGGCGAACCGGTTCGCGAATGACGGCTCCGGCTCCGGTTTCGGTGCCTCGATCGGGAGCGGAGCTGGCCGGGCCATCAGCTCATGCTCCGCCACGTTGGAAATCGCGATGCTCACGCTGCGATATTCGACCAACTCGTCAGGGTCGTCGGGGTCAGGAGTGTTTCCGGGCGAAAGAAATTGGCGCTGCTGCTCCGAAATCACCCCAGCAAGCGTCACCAGATCACCGCTCTTCATCTCCGAGAGCAATTCTCCGATCGCAGGGTCCTTCGTAAACGCATTGTAATAGCGCTCGGAGCCCCCTGGATCCAGAGCAGCGACGGCAACACCGAACGCCTTGTTCTTGGCTTGCAGGCAATGGACCCGGCCGGTGAGGCGCACGTCGTTATGATGCATCTCCGCACGATCAACCAGCTCAATCGTTTCCGCGAAAATCGTGTCGCCATCCTGATGCGCCTCATGGTCATTTTCGAAGTCGCCAAGCCGTCCCGAAATTCTGACTGTCTGGTCGGCGAGCAATTTTGACGCGGCCGCTCGCCCATCATCACCGACGACGACCACATTGTTGTAGCCGTAGTGACCGTCTGGTCTCAGAGACGCGACCATGATCTCGGTCGACTTCGCGTATTCCTTGATGTCGGTGACGAGGCCCGTCACATCGACATGGGATCCAGGGGGGTGTTGCATCGTCCGTCCTCGCGACTGCGCGTTGGCTGAGCTAGTGGCTGTCAGCTATCAAGCCGGGAGGCGGGGGCCAGCCACTGCCGATGTGGACCTGGCCGTCGGCGCCGCGGATCGCGAATGCGGGCACGCCCTCGATTTCCTGCGGCCAGCCCCGGGCGAGGGTGAGGAAGCCGGCGGTGTTCTCGTCGGCCTTCGCCTGCAGCTCGGCCGTCATTGTCGCGGACACCGGTGCGTCGCCGAAGGCATTGAACAGGACATCCCTGCCGCCGGCGGCATTTCCCAGCACGGCGGCGACCTTGGAACTCCCTGGGTCCTCCTTGCCGAGCGCCGGCACAGGGAGCCACAGCAGGTCGAGGTTGCTGCCCGCCAGATCCTTCCAGGCGGCATGGCAGTACGGGCATCGCGGATCGAAGAACACAACGCCCGTTGGGTGGGTGCCGGGACCCGCTGAAGCTGGGCGGACGCCGGTCATGACGCTTCCGAGGGCGAGCATCTCGTCCGCCGTTGGCTTCGCACCGGTCGGCGCCACGGCCGGGACCGCCCGTGCGGGCTGGATCGGACTGGCCGCCTGCTGCGCCGGTACCGCCTGCGGCGGCGTGGATATGCCAGGCCAGCTCAGCGCCGGTGCGACCGGCACGCCCGCGGCGGCAAGCGAGGGGCCGTCGCCGCCGTCGTCTACCGGGGGGCGCGCCGAGGCTGCCTCGGCCGCCGGCGTCGGGGTGGCGATGGCCCTGGGGGCCATGCTGAGGATGCCGGGCCAAGAGTGAGTTGCGAGCGCGACGGCGGCCAGGACCGTCACAGCCCAAATGCTGGTCTGCGCCAGGCGGACGCCGTCACCGCGGCCCAGCCCCCGTGCGGGGCGGGCTTCCGCCGCCATTTCCAACTGCTGGGCCATTCGGCCGAGCCGCCGTGACTCACGCCGCAGATCCTGAATCGCGCGACCGGCTGAATGGTCTCTGCCGCGGCCCTGGGAATTCGTCATCGTCACAATCTCCAATCTGAAAGCCGGATCACGGGGCCGAACCGCTGCCGACACCGCGGCCGCGGAGCAGCTTGCCGATCGCGGCGCGGCCATCGCCGCCCACGCCGCGACCCATGCGCCCGGGGTTGATGGGCAGTGCCGTCGCGCCACGCCCGAGGGCGCCGGCGGGGTTGACGGGCATGACGACGTGGTCGGAGAGGTGGTCGCGTGCCAGGCTGCTGACGTAGCCGCCGATCAGGCCCATCACGCTGTCGCCCAGCCCCGATATGAACCGGCACGCCACCAGGACGACCGAGAAGCAGGCGATGCAGTAGAAGACCGACAGCACCCCGAAAAACACGATGCCGAAGAACCCGCCGTTCGGATTGGCGAACACGAAGATCGAGGCAAACACCTTGTCGACGAAGGGCGCGACGATCCGGATCGCAGCCATCATGACGACCAGGCCGGCGATGATGAGGAATGGCCGCAGCAGCAGGCCGAACAACGTCTTAGCGCCGGGCAGCGCGCTGTCGATCCAGGTGCCGCCGCGAGCCGGCGAGAAGAAGCTGATGAGCAGCACCGGCATCGAGAACATGCACTCGACCACCAGGGCCAGCCACCCGATGATCGCCCCGACGTAGTAGAGGATCGGGATGACCGGCAGCACCACCGTCAGGGCGATGCCGGCGATCCCGACGATCTCGATCATCCGCTCGAGGAAGCCATCCACGGTATCAACGGCGCCGCCGACGAAGGGCAGGTTGGCGCCGAGAGACGTCAGAAGCTCGGCGCTTGCCAGCGCGGACAGCACGCCGAACATGGCGCGTCCGAGGGATTCGTATTGCAGCATCGGGTCGGATGCCCGATTCCCCGACATGGTGTTGGTG
>NZ_JBYRFX010000427.1:0-2239 GCF_057815775.1 Inquilinus sp. | reverse complement strand
GGGCTGCCGGTGCCGGGGCGGATGAGCTCTACGCCGCCTGGCGGGACGTGCTGGCGGCCTTGGTCGCCGACGCCGCCGCCCGTGCCATCGCCCTGCCGCGGCTGGTGCCCTACGCGCTCGGCGCCAGCCTGCCGAGCCTCGCCCTGGCGCATCGGCTGCACGGCGACGCGGCCCGGGCGGATGAGCTGGCAGCGCTGAACGACGCGCCGCACCCGGCCTTCATGCCCCGTGCCGGCCGAATCTACGACCGGGCGGGAGCCACCTGATGCCGGAGCCCGACCCCAACGGCCAGCCGTCGCTCCGCGTCGACGGTCGCGACTACTTCGGCTGGATGCCGCTGCGCATCACCCGCGCGATCGACAAGCTGGCGACGGATTTCGAGGTGCAGGTCGCCGAGCAATGGCAGGGGCAGTCCGAGGCCTGGCCGATCAAGCCCTTCGCCCCGGTCGAGTTCCGCTTCGGTGCCGATCTGGTGCTGACCGGCTATGTCGACTGCTACTTCCCGTCGCTCGACGGCCGCAGCCACGGCGTGCGCATCCTCGGCCGCAGCAAGACCGAGGATCTGATCGACTGCACGCCGGAGATCCCGGGCGGCGAGTTCCGCGGCGCCAGGCTGGACGCCATTGCCCGCGCCATCTGTCAGCCCTTCGGGATCGAGGTGGTGGTGGAGACCGATGTCGGCGCCCCGATCGACGTGGCGACGCTGGAACGGGGGGATTCGGCATTCGAATTCCTCGAACGCCAGGCCCGGCTGCGCGCCGTGCTGCTGACCGATGACGCGCGCGGCCGCCTTGTCATTACCCGCACCGGGGATCAGCGCGCCGTCGGCACCCTGGAACAGGGCCGGAATGTACTGAAGGCCAGCGCCGAGCTGAACGTCACCAAGCGATTCAGCCGGTACACCATCCTCGCGCAGCATGGCAGCGCCGCATCCTGGGCCGGGGTGAATCCTATCCAGGGCCAGCGGCAGCCGTCCGGCGGCGGTGCCAACCCCGGCGTCATGGGGCGGGCCGAAGACCCCGACGTGCCGCGCTATCGGCCCCGCGCTACCCCCGCGGAAGCGGCGCTGACACCGGCGCAGGCGCAGGAGCGGGCCCAGTGGCAGGCGCGTTTCTTCGCCGGCCGCAGCACGCGCGCCCGCATCACCGTTCAGGGGTGGCGGCAGGCCGATGGCACGCTCTGGCACACCAATCGCAGAATCCATGCGAGCGTCCCGCTGCTGCAGCTGGAACGCGAGATGCTGATCGCCGGCGTGACCTACCATCTCGGCAAGGACGGCCGCACCACGGAGCTGGAACTCGGCCCGCCCGAGGGCTTTACCCCGGACCCCGGCCAGGTCCGTCGCAGCCGCCATGGCGGCGCCGGCGGCAACCCCTGGGGCGACGTGCAGCGGATCCCGGGTCGATGACCGGCGACGACATCCTCCGCGGCACGGTCACCGCCGCCCGCCTCTCCGGCGGCCGGGTGATCGTCGATGTCTCGCTGCTCGCCGGCCAGGCGGTGCGGCGGATGGAGCTGTTCCTGCCCGGTGGCCTCACCTGGTTGCCGCCCGTCGGCACCGATGTGCTGGCGCTGCGCGTCGGCGGCAATTCCAACCATCGCATCGCCATCGCTGATTGCCCGGCGCAGCGCGTCACCGACCTCGCGCCCGGCGAGGTCGGGCTGCGCGATGCCAGCGGCCAGCAGGTGGTGCTCGGCGCCGATGGCGTCACCATCACCGGCGCCACCGCGGTGCGCATCATCTCCTCCGGCCCGGTGGTGGTGGAGGCGCCGAACATCAAGCGGGGCGAGGGCGCGACCAAGCTGGTGAAGCTCGCCGACGGCACGAACGCGACCAAGGTCTTCGCGGAGTAACACCATGGACATCGCGACGATCTGGGACGCCGCGGCGGGCCGCGGCGATTGGCTGGTCACGCCCCCCGACCTTGGCGCCGATGCCACGCTGCGCACCGCCGTCGCCGTCTCCTTGTTCACCGACCGCCGCGCCGCCACCGACGAAGCCCTGCCGGACCCGCGCGATGAAGACCGCCGCGGCTGGTGGGGTGACCTGGCGCTGGAGGGCGAGGCGGCGGACCCGATCGGCTCCCGCCTCTGGCTGCTCGCCCGCGCGCCGATCTCGCCCGAGACCCGCCGTCGCGCCGAGCTCTACTGCCGGGAGGCCCTGGCCTGGATGGTGCGCGACGGCATCGCCACCAGCATCGGCATCGAGACCGAATGGCAGGGTAGCCCCCCCGACCGG
>NZ_JBYRFX010000426.1:0-1622 GCF_057815775.1 Inquilinus sp. | reverse complement strand
GGATCGAGGGCGACCCTGACGTGCCGGACTGGCGGCCGTCGCCGATGCAGGGCAGGGCATGGATGCCCTGCTGGATCAGGCGCGCCGGCGGCTGCATGTTCACCACCTCGGCCGCACCGGGATAGCCGATCGGCCCGGTGCCGCGGATCACCAGGATCGAGAAGGCGTCGATCTCAAGCGCAGGATCCTCGATCCGGTGGTGGTAGTCCTCGGGTCCGTCGAAGACCACCGCCTTGCCGACGAAGGCCTCCGGATCCTGCGGGTTCGCCAGATAGCGCTCCCGGAACTCCGGCGAGATCACGCTGGTCTTCATGATCGCGCTGTCGAACAGGTTGCCCTTGAGGTTCAGGAAGCCGGAATGGGCCTTCAGCGGCCGGTCGACCGGGCGGATAACCTCGGCGTTCAGGTTCTCCACGTCCCGGCAGTTGTCGCCGATGGCGCGGCCGTTGACCGTGACCGCGCCCGGATGCGGCAGCAGGCCGGACTTCAAGAGTTCGGCCACAACAGCCGGCACGCCGCCCGCCTGATGGAAGTCCTCGCCGAGATACTCGCCGGCCGGCTGCAGGTTGACCAGCAGCGGGATGTCGAGGCCGATTTTTTCCCAGTCGTCATTGTCGAGCGGCACGCCGAGATGGGCGGCGATGGCGTTCAGATGGATCGGCGCGTTGGTCGACCCGCCGATGGCGGAGTTGATGACGATCGCGTTCTCGAACGCCTCGCGCGTCATGATGTCGGACGGCTTGATGTCCTGCTCCACCATCTCGACGATGCGCTGGCCGGTCACATAGGCGATCTGGCCGCGCTCGCGATAGGGCGCCGGGATGGCGGCGGAGCCGGGCAGCTGCATGCCCAGCGCCTCGGCCAGCGAGTTCATGGTCGACGCCGTGCCCATGGTGTTGCAGTAGCCGACCGACGGGGCCGAGGCTGCGACGATGTCCATGAACTCGTCATAGTTGATCTCGCCGGTGGCCAGCCGCTCGCGCGACCGCCAGACGATGGTGCCGGACCCGACCCGCTCGCCCTTGTGCCAGCCGTTCAGCATCGGGCCGACCGACAGGGCGATGGCCGGGATGTTGACGGTGGCGGCCGCCATCAGCAGCGCCGGCGTGGTCTTGTCGCAGCCGACCGTCAGCACGACGCCGTCGAGCGGATAGCCGTACAGCACCTCGACCAGCGACAGATAGGTCAGGTTGCGGTCGAGCGTGGCCGAGGGGCGCTTGCCCGTCTCCTGGATCGGATGGCAGGGGAACTCGAACGGCACGCCGCCGGCGGCGCGGATGCCGGCGCTGACCCGCTTCGCCAGCTCGATATGATGCCGGTTGCAAGGCGACAAATCGGAGCCGGTCTGGGCGATGCCGATCATCGGCTTGCCGGACTGCAACTCCTCGCGCGTGATCCCGAAGTTCAGGTAGCGCTCGATATACAGCGCCGTCATCCCGGGGTCATCCGGGTTGTCGAACCATTGCTGGGACCGCAGTTTCGTTCCTTCGGAGCCTGGCATCGTCCTTCCTCCAGCGCCGGTTGGTCCGGCGCCCCTCTGCAAATGTAGGACGATATTATGACACCAGCGCCCCGTCCGGACACTATAGGAATTGTCGGGTCCGGTCCGCTCATTCGCAGGC
>NZ_JBYRFX010000425.1:0-7444 GCF_057815775.1 Inquilinus sp. | reverse complement strand
CCTGTCGGCCGACTATCCGATGGTCGCGCCGAACTACGCCAGCCAGCGCAGCGCCCTGGCGAAGACCATCGGCCTCGGCACCCGCCGCGGCGCGATGCCGATTCCGGCGCCGCAGCCCGAGCCCGCCCCGAAGGCCCGTCGCGGCCGCAAGGCGGCTGTCTGACCGACCGATCGCCGGGACTCGCCGACGGGTGTCGGTTGAGTCCCGGCGTGCCATTACTCTGCCGCCAGCCCGGCGGCCTGGGCCTGGGTCAGCCGGATCTCGCCGGCAATGGCCTGCGGCTTGCGCAGCAGGTTCAGGATCGGGCAGTTGCGCTCGACTGCCTGCTGCAGCGCCTCGATCTCGGCCGGCGCGGCGGGCGAAGCGATGACCGCGGCATAGCGGATGTCGTGCGGATAGATCGGAACATCCTCGAAGCCGGGCGACCCGGCGCGCGGATCGATCGTCCCGGTGATCTCCAGATCAAGTGAGTCGAGCGGCACGCCCAGGGCGGCGGCCTGGATCAGGAAGGTGTGCGTCAGGCAGCTGCCGAGCACGCCGAGCTGCAGCTCGGGTGAGCTGGGGCCGAGGTCGTACCCGGCGAAATCCGCTTCGCTGTCGCTGATCACCTGGAAATCGCGGATACGGATGCGGCGGATGCCGCTGCGGCCCTCGGCCCGCACCTGCGCCGTCAGGGTCTTCGGGCCGGAGTCGCCGGCCGCGATGCGGGCCTTGCGGGCGATGATCGCCTCGCGCTTCTGGCCGAGATAGTCGTTCAGCGTGCTCATCTTCGAATTCCCGTGGAGTGGGGCGGCGGCCGGTCAGTCGGCCTTGGCGACGGCGGCATAGGTGGTCTTCGGCTGCAGCACCAAGCCGTCGACCGTGCTGCGATGGGCGGCGACCAGGGTCTGCTGGAACAGCAGGACAAAGGGACCTTCGGCCTGGACCTCGCGCTGCAGGTCGCCGTACAGCACGGCCCGCTTGCCGGCATCGGGCTCGCGCAGCGCCTCGGTCACGGTCTGGTTCCAGCCGGCATCTTCCCAGCGGTTGCGCCAGGCCAGTGTCTTCGGCGCGTTGGCGTCATTGACGTCCTTGTCGAAGGCGAAGGCATCGGCGTTGCTGTGCGGGTCGCGGTAATCCGGGCCCCAGGTGCCGATGTAGATGTCATGCGTGCGGGCCCGGTACTTGGTGATGGTCTGCTTGCCGTCGCCGGGCAGGATCTCCAGCTTGATCCCGGCCTGGGCGAAGCTGGCCTGCAGCGCCTGGGCAATGTCGGCAAAGGGGGCGACGTTGCGCACGTCGATGGTGACGCTGAAGCCGTCGGCCAGCCCGGCCCGGGCCAGCAGGGTCTTGGCCCGTTCGACGTCCAGATGGTACGGCGCGTCGTCGATGGCGCCGAGATAGCCGGTCGGCAGGAAGCTCTGGCGCACGGTGTAGGTGCCGCTCAGCAGGCTGCTCTCGATGCCCGCGTAATCGACCAGCCATTTCAGCGCCTCGCGCACCTCGGGCTTGGCGAGGTTCGGGTTGGTCTGGTTCAGGCCGAGATACAGCAGCAGGTCGCCGTTCTCGCTCTGCAGCGCCACGCCGGGCGTATCCTTCAGGGCCAGGATCTGGTCGCGTGTCAGGTCGCGGGCGTAGTCGACATCGCCCTTCTCCAGCAGCAGGCGCTGGCTGGCCGGCTCCGGCACATGCAGGAACACCAGATGCGGCGTCTTCGGGCCGCCGTCGCGGGCATGCGGATTGGCGTCCAGCACCACCCGCTCATTCGGCACCCAGCGCTGCAGGACATAGGGTCCGGTGCCGGCGCTGTGGCCCTTCAGCCAGGCATTGCCCAGGTCGCCGCCGGCATCATGGGCCTGGACCTCCTTGGCATCGACGATCGAGGCCACGGTCGCGGTCAGGGCGTTCAGGAAGAAGGTCGGCGCCACTTGGTGATCGATTTTGATCTCCAGCGTGCGGTCGTCGGCCGCGTGGATCCGGTCCGCCGCGTTGTCCGGGGTGAAGCCGAACTGGGTCAGGATGAAGGCCGGCGACTTGTTCAGCCGCACCGACCGCTGCAGCGACCAGGCGGCGTCCTGCGCCGTCACCGGATGGCCGCTGGCGAAGGCGATGCCGGGCTTCAGCGTGAGGCGATAGGACAGCCCGTCATCGCTGATCGACCAGCTTTCGGCCAGGTCGCCGACGATGGTCGGGTCGGCGGCGCTGCGATACCCCACCAGCTGGTCGTAGAGATTGCCGGTGACCTCGCCGGTTCCAGGCTCGAAGGCCTCGGCCGGGTCGAGCGAGATGAACTGGTCGATCTGCTTGGCCACCACGATGGTGTCGCGCGGCGTGCCGGCATGGGCGGCGCCGAGGCCGGGCAGGATCAGCAGGGCGCCGAGCAGCGGCGCCGCGAAACGTCTCATGGGGCTCTCCGCGAGATCGTGTGGGATTTAACGGTATAATTTGTATAAATAATATTCTATTGACAGTAGAATGTGTATTTCATGAGATAACAACATAAATCTTTGAGCTATGGCCGATCGGCCATAGGCTTGCCCCGCACGTCATCCCGGATGAACGGCATGAGTTATGTCCTGAGCCTGCTCGACAAGAGCCCGATCGATGGCGGCGAAGGCGCCACCGAGGCGCTGGCGCGCACCGTCGCCCTGGCGCAGCGGGCGGAGCGCTGGGGCTTCCACCGCTTCTGGGTGGCCGAGCACCACCACACGGCGCAGCTGGCGAGTTCATCGCCCGAGGTGCTGATCGCCTATCTCTTGGCCCACACCAAGACGATCCGCGTCGGCTCCGGCGGCGTCATGCTGCAGCATTACAGCCCCTACAAGGTGGCCGAGAACTTCAACCTGCTGGCGGCGCTGGCGCCGGGGCGGGTCGATCTCGGCGTCGGCAAGGCGCCGGGCGGGCTGCCGCTGTCGACCCGGGCGCTGCAGGCCGCGATCGACCCGGCCCGCAAGCTCGGCTTCGCCGAACAGCTGGCCCAGCTCGAGGCCTTCCTCGACGACACCATCGCCGATGCCGACCCGCTGGCGGGCGTCAGCGCCACGCCCAGGCCCGCCGTCCCGGCCCAGCGCTTCCTGCTCGGCGCCAGCGTCGAGAGCGCGCAGGTGGCGGCGGCCGAGGGCTGGGCCTTCGTCCATGCCAGCCACATCAATGGCGATCCCGCCCTGCTCGAACAGGTGTTCGCGGCGTATCGCGCCGTCAGCGGCGGCAAGCCGCCGCTCCTGGCCGTCGGCATCATCGTGGCCGAGACCGAGGCTCGGGCCGAACGGCTGGCCGCCGGGCTGCAGCACTTCAAGGTGCATGTCGACAATGGCCAGAGCGTGAATGTCGGCAGCATCGCCCAGGCCGAGGAATATGTCCGCCAAGCCGGTGCCAAGCAGTACCGGATCGAGGAAAAGCCCTCGAGCGTGATCCACGGCACGGCGGAGCGGGTGCAGGCCGAGCTGGACCGGCTGCACCGCCAGCACGGCGTCCGCGAATTCATCGTCGACACCCCGATCGCCACCGCCGCCGAACGCCTGCTCTCGATCGAACTCCTCGCCCAAGCGCACTTCAACGCCGTCGCGGCCGAAGAGGCCATCCGGAAACACGCCGGCGCGGCCGCCTGATGGCGGTTTCTCCGCTTCCGGTGCTCACGGACCCAAACGTCCGCTGCGCGCCGGTTCTCGAAGCCACCACCAGCCGACTCACGCCAACGCGTTTCCGAACGGCCTCTGACCCCATTCCCGTGTCCAAGGACATCGTCGCATGAGCAAGTCTCAGATCACCTTCGGCGTCATGCTGCAGGGTCCCGGCGGCCACATGAATGCGTGGAAGCATCCCAGCGTGCCGGCCGATGCCAGCGTCAATTTCGGCTTCCTGCTCGACAACGCCCGCAAGGCGGAGGCGGCGGGCATCGCCTTCGCCTTCATCGCCGACGGGCTGTACATCAACGAGAAGTCGATCCCGCATTTCCTGAACCGGTTCGAACCGATCTCGATCCTGTCGGCGCTGGCGGCCGTGACCACGAAGATCGGCCTGGTCGGCACGCTGTCGACCTCCTACAGCGACCCGTTCACGGTCGCCCGGCAGTTCGCCACCATCGATGCCATCAGCGGCGGCCGCGCCGGCTGGAACGCCGTGACCTCGCCGCTGGAAGGCTCCGGCCGGAACTACAGCCGCGAGCATCCGGAACACGGGCTGCGCTACGAGATCGCCGAGGAATACCTGGAGGTGGTCAAGGGCCTGTGGGACAGCTGGGATGACGACGCCTTCATCCGCGACCGTGCCAGCGGGCGCTTCGTCGACTTCACCAAGATGCGGCGGCTGGATCACAAGGGCCGGTTCTTCTCGGTCGAAGGGCCGCTGAACATCAGCCGCTCGCCCCAGGGCCAGCCCGTGCTGTTCCAGGCCGGCGCCTCCGATGACGGCATCCGGCTGGCCGGGCACCATGCCGACGCCGTCTTCACCAATGGCGGCCCGATCGAGGACGCCAAGCTGTTCTACCGCCAGGTGAAGGACAGCGCGGTGGCGCATGGCCGCCGGCCGGAACATGTCCGGATCTTCCCGGGCATCGGCCCGATCGTCGGCCGCACGCTGGCCGAGGCGGAGGAGAAGTACCGCGCCATCCGCGACCTGCTGTCGGTGGACGAGGCGCTGCTGTATCTCGGCCGCTTCTTCGACCATCACGACTTCAGCGCCTACCCGCTGGACGGGCCGTTCCCGGATCTCGGCGACATCGGCAAGAACAGCTTCCGCGCCACCACCGACACGATCAAGCGCACCGCACGCGAGCGCAACCTGACCCTGCGCGAAGTGGCGTTGGAGACGGCGACCCGGCGGTCGCTGATCGGCACGCCGGAGTCGGTGTCGGATGAGCTGGTCCGCTGGGTGGAGGAGGGGGCGGCCGACGGCTTCATCCTCGGCTTCCCGGTGCTGGGCGAAGGGCTGGACGATTTCACCCGCCACGTGCTGCCGGTGCTGCAGGCGCGGGGCCATTACGACCCGGTGCTGCACGGCACGACGCTGCGCGAGAATCTCGGCCTGCCCTATCGCGAAAGCCGCTATGCCGGGGAACCGGCGCGCGAACCGGCCGTGGCCGGGCAGGGCGGTCGCCGATGACCGACGCCATCCGCATCGCCGGTCCGGAGGACGCGCCGGCGCTGCTCGACCTGCTGAACGCGGCCTATCAGCCGCTGCGGGAGATGGGCATCCGCTTCACCGCGGTGACCGCCGATCTCGACCTCGTCAGGCGCATCATCCGGCGCCACACCACCTTCCTGCTGGAACGGGACGGGGCGCTGATCGGCACGGTGTCGGTGCGCTTTCCCTGGCCGATGGGCGAGGGGCACCTCGCCACCTATCCCTTCATCCATTGGTTCGCGGTGGCACCGCAGCTGAAGCGCCAGGGCATCGGCGCCGCGCTGCTGGCCCATGTCGAGTCCGATTTCCTGCGCGACCGGATCAAGGCGCCGGCGGTCTACCTCGCCACCGCTACGCGCCATCCCTGGCTGGCTGGCATCTATGAGCGCCGGGGCTATGAGGCGTTCCACCGCCAGCCCAGCAGCCGGGGCGAGGAGATGGTGCTGCTGCGCAAGGTCCTGCTGCCGGAAATCTACGACGATCTCGAGATCGGCGAGCTGGCGACCACCGCAGGGCCGGTGCCCGAGGCGATGTTGGCCGAGGTGCGGGCAGGATGAGCGCCGGGGCCGATATCGCCGCGGGCGTCGAGGCCCATCGCGAGGAGATGGTGGCGCTGCGCCGCGACCTGCACCGCCACCCGGAGCTGGCCTATCGCGAAAACCGCACCGGCGACCTGGTGGCGCAATCGCTGTCCGCCTGGGGCTATGAGGTCAGCCGCGGCCTGGGCGGCACCGGCGTGGTCGGGACGCTGGCGCTGGGCAATGGCCCGCGCCGCATCGGCATCCGCGCCGACATGGACGCGCTGCCGATCGTCGAGGCCACCGGCCTGCCCTATGCCAGCGGCACATCGGGGGTGATGCATGCCTGCGGCCATGACGGCCACACCGCCAGCCTGCTGGCGGCGGCCCGGGTGCTGGCCGAACGGCGCGACTTCGACGGCACGCTGCACCTGATCTTCCAGCCGGCGGAAGAGGGTGGCGCCGGCGCCCGGCGGATGATCAAGGACGGGCTGTTCGAACGCTTCCCCTGCGATGCCGTGTTCGGGCTGCACAACTGGCCCGGCGTGCCGACCGGCCAGTTCGGCTTCATCACCGGCCCGGCCATGGCCGCGGCCGACCGGGTGACCATCCGCGTGGTCGGCCGCGGCGGCCATGGCGCCGCGCCGCACCAGACCATCGATCCGGTGGTGGCCTCGGCCTCGCTGGTCATGGCGCTGCAGAGCGTGGTGTCGCGCAACGTCAACCCGCTCGACGCCGTGGTGATCACGGTCGGCACCATCCATGGCGGCACTGCCGCCAATGTGATCCCCGACAGCGTCGAGCTGAGTCTCACCGTCCGCACCTTCAAGCCGGAGGTGCGCGAGCAGGTCGAGGCGCGGATCACCGCCCTGGCCCGGGCCCAGGCCGAAAGCTACGGCGCGGTGGCGGAGATCGACTACCAGCGCGGCTATCCCGTGCTGGTGAACCATGCCGACGAGACCGACTTCGCCCGCCAGGTGGCGGCGGAGCAGTTCGGCGCGGCATGGATCCAGGCCGACTTCCCGCCGATCACCGCCAGCGAGGATTTCGCCTATATGCTGCAGGCGCAGCCGGGCAGCTATCTGTTCCTGGGCAATGGCGACAGCGCCGCCCTGCACAGCCCGTCCTATAACTTCAACGACGAGATCCTGCCCGTCGCCGCCCGCTACTGGGTGGCATTGGCGGAACGGTATCTGGCGGCGTAGCGACATCCAACACCGTCATTGCGAGCGCAGCGAAGCAATCCATCGGGCAGCCCGAACCGGCGCCATGGATTGCTTCGTCGGCTTCGCCTCCTCGCAATGACGGTGAGGGCAGGATCACGCCGTCTTCCGCGCCGCCGGCGCCAAAGCGCTGATGTCCTTCTCGAAGGGCAGCGTGCCGTGGATTTCCGGGTCGACCGTGGTGTCGAACAGGGCGGTGTAGCCGGAGCGGAGATAGAGGCCCGCGGCCTCCGGCTGGCGGAATCCGGTGGTCAGGTAGATCCGGGTGTATCCCTGCCGCGCGGCCTGGGCCTCCACCTCGTCCAGCACCCGGCGCGCCAGGCCCTGGCGGCGGAGGTCGACATGGGTCCAGACCCGCTTCATCTCGGCCGTGGTGGCGTCGTAGCGCTTGAAGGCGCCGCCGGCGATGGCGACGCCGTCGCGCAGCAGCAGCAGGAAATTGCCGTCCGGCGGGGCGAACAGCTCGGCGGGATAGCGGTTCATCTCCCTGGTTCCGTCCCCCGCGCCCCAATAGTCGCCGTAGCGCGTCTCGTATTCATGGGTCAGGGCCTGGACCAGCGGCTGCGCCTGCGGGTCGAGGGGCGTGGTGTAGAGGAAGCTGT
>NZ_JBYRFX010000424.1:0-5862 GCF_057815775.1 Inquilinus sp. | reverse complement strand
TCCGCGACCACGGTGGCGAAGCGGTCGGCCAGCGCCGTGAGCGCCGCGCGATGCACCTCGGCCGCCGGCCGCGCGCCGCCGAGCGGGTCCGGCAGGTCGCGGCTGGCGCAGGCGGCGGCCACCACTGTGGTCGCCAGCCCGTGGTCGAGCGCCGAGCGGGTGGTGGCGTCGACGCACATATGGGTCATGAAGCCGACGACCACGAGCTTGCCGCGCCCGGTGGCGGCGATGCGTTCGGCCAGGTCGGTGCCGGCGAAGGCGTTGGGCAGGGTCTTCTTCACCACCCCCTCGCCCGCCGCCGGCTCCAGCCCGGCGATCGGGGCGACGGTGGGGCCGGCGGTGTCGAACAGCCCGCCCGGCCGGCCCTGCTGCAGCACATGGATGACGGGGGTGTGCAGGCGGCGCGCCCGGGCCAGCAGGTCGACTGCGGCCGCCACCGCGGGGCCGACGCCCGGCAGGGCCAGCCTTCCGTCGCTGTATTCGCGCTGCATGTCGATCAGCACCAGCACCGCCTCCGCCAGGGCGGCGGGCTGAGGCCGGATGCCGGCATGGTCGAGCAGGGACATCGGGGGCATCGAGGATCTCCGGTGATGAGGGTCAGGCCGCCACGGCGGCGGTTTCGATGTCGAGTGCGGCCCGCACCGATGCGCGGTCGCCGATCCGCGCCATGAAGGCCGCGATCGCCGGCCAGCGGGCCAAGTCGATGGCGAAGAAGCGGGCCCAGCGCAGCACGGTGAAGAGATAGGCGTCGGCCACACTGAAACGGCCGCTGAGCAGATAGTCGGCCTCGGCCAGCGCCGCCTCGACCGTGCCCAGGCGCCGGAACAGCCGGTCCTTCAGCATCGCCTTGGCCGGCTCGGCGATCTCGGCGCTGAACAGCGGGCTGAAGCCGGCATGGATCTCGCTGGAGATGAAGTTCAGCCACTCCTGCAGCTTCGCGCGGTCCCAGCTGCCATTCGCCGGCGCCAGCCCGGCCTCGGGCTTCAGATCGGCCAGATACTGCACGATCGCGGCACCCTCGGTCAGCACCCGGCCGTCGTCGAGCTGCAGCGCTGCGACCGCGCCCTTCGGATTGATCGCGAGGAAATCGCCGCCATCGGCGGTTTTCTTCGTGCGGTTGTCGACCCGGACCAGCGCGAAGGGCAGGCCGAGCTCGCGCAGCACGATGTGCGGCGACAGCGAGCAGGTCTCGGGGGCGTAGTACAGTTTCATGGGGCTCTCCTGTGCAGATCGCCTTCAATCTCGTCGCCCGGGTGACTGCAGAAAAGCCGAGATTCTGCCGGATGAACCTGCGACAATGCAGGCATGGATTGGGATCTCGCCCGCTTCGTCCTGGCGATCGCGCGCCACGGCACCGCCTCCGCCGCCGCGCAGGCGCTGGTGGTCGACCAGACCACGGTGTCGCGCCGTCTGGCCGCGGCCGAGGCGGCGCTGGGCGCCGCACTGTTCGAGCGGATCGAGAAGCGATTCCGGCCGACCCCGGTCGGCGCCGTCGTCATCGCCCAGGCCGAGGTGATGGAGCGGGCGGCGATCGCCATGACCCATGCGGCGCGCGACCGCGACGCGGCGCTGTCCGGCCCGGTGCGGATCTCCATCCTGCCCGGCTTCGCCGGCTGGCTGGTCCCGCGCATGGGCGATCTGCAGCGCCGCCATCCCGGCCTGCGGCCCACCGTGCTGAGCACCGATATCAATGCCGATCTGGAGCGGCGGGATGCCGACATCGCGCTGCGCCAGGCCCGCCCGCGCTCCGGCGATCTCGCGGCGCGGCTGGGCGTCCGGATCGGCCACGCCGTCTATGGGCCCGCGGACGGAGCGGCCGAGGGCTGGATCGGGCTGGAGCCGGCGCTGGACGCCACGCCGCAGATGGTCTGGCTGCGCGACCAGCCCGGCGGCACCGACCCGGTGCTGCGGGTCACCGGGGGGCCGGAGCTGCTGGCCGCGGTGCGCGCCGGGCTGGGACGCGCCGTGATCCCCTGCTACCTCGCGGACGAGGCCCCGGGCCTGCGCCGCCTGTCCGGCCCGGTGCCGGTGGCCAGCCGCGACTTGTGGATCGTCCTGCCGGCCCCGGCCAAGGACGTGCCGCGCATCCGGGTGGTCGCGGACTGGCTGGCCGAGGCGCTGACGGCGGATCGCACCCGGCTGGAGGGCGTTCAGGCCTGATCCGGCTCGGGCACCCAGCTCTTTTCCCGGTCGGCGCGGCCGTACAGCCGTTCGACCAGCACCCGCAGGGTCGGATCGGCGTCCAGCGCCTCCTGCATCCGGCTGAAGGTGCGGGTGCGGGTCACGCCGTGCTCAGCCCAAGACTTACCGCCGCTGGCGACGTTCTGGGCGAAGGCCTGCAGCCGGTCGAGGGCACGGGCGTAGCGTGCCTCCGGCGTCTCGCCGGCCTCGAACTCATTCCACCAGCCATGCATCTTGTCGCGCAGGTCCGGCGGCAGCAGGCCGAACAGCTTGACCGCCGCCGCGGCCTCGCGCGCCGCCTGGTCCTGCCGGCCGACATCGTCATAGGCGAAGGTGTCGCCGGCATGGATCTCGACCAGATCGTGCGTCAGCACCAGCGACAGCACGTGGGCGATGTCGACCGCGAAGCCGATCTCGTCCTTCAGCAGCAGGGCGTACAGCGCCATGTGCCAGGTGTGTTCGGCATCGGTCTCGCGCCGGCTGCCATCGGTCAGGTAGTTCTGCCGGGTGATCTGCTTGAACTGGTCGCAGACCAGCAGGAACTCCTGGATCTGGGCCAGGCGGTCACCAGAGTTCGGGGCGGCGGGTGAAGAAACGTCGCTCATGATGTCACCACACAGGGTCGATGCTGCGGAGGCCGAGGATCTCCTGGATCCGGCGATGGGTCGCGCCATGGATATCGCGCGGCAGGTCGTCGGGCGCGAAGAAGCGGGTTTCGGCGATCTCGAAGGACAGCCGGCCGGAGGTCGGCTGCCAGCGATCCGCCACGAACAGGGCGACATGGTCGCAGCGCAGCCGGTCGAAATGGGCGTAGACGCCGAACAGCCCGGCCACCGATTCGACCTCGACCGCCGCCTCCTCGCGCGCCTCGCGCACGGCGCAGGCCTCGAAGCTCTCCCATTTCTTCACGCCGCCGCCGGGGAAGAACCAGCCCGGGCGATAGGTGTGATGCACCAGCAGGAAGCGCCCCTCCCCGTCCCGCACCGCCATGCGGGCGCCCAGCGTCAGAGGCTTGCGCAGCCTGAGATAGGCGTTGTGGGCGCGGTGCAGCAGGCGCGGCAGGGTGCGGTGGGCCGGGGTCATGGCCGGCAGATGACCCGGCAGGGCGGCCCCGTGTCAACCGCCGCGGAGGCTTGGCAGATCATCCCGGCGCGCCGCGGGTGGGGCGATCAGGTGCCGATCAGCCCCAGGGCCAGGGCGGTGACGACGGCCTGGCTGCGGCTGGAGGCCTGCAGCTTGCGCATCGCCGCTTCGACATGTTTGTTGACGGTGTGGACCGACACCGCCAGGCGGCGGGCGACGCCCTTGCTCGAGGCACCATGGGCGATCAGGGCCAGGCAGTCGCGCTCGCGCGGGGTCAGCGCCGGGCTGCCGGGCACCGGGGCCGGGATCTGCCGCGCGACGGAAGCGGCCAGACGGCTCTCGATCCTGATCGCCCGGTCGAGATGCGGGACGACGGACTGCAGCAGGGCCAGCGCTTCACCGGCATAGGAGGCGTCCCCGCGGGCACGGGCAATGTACAGGGCGACGGGTTGCGCCGCGGCATCCAGGGTGTACCAGGACAGCCCCGGCTGCAGGCCGTTCGGACGCATGAAGTCGTTGTAGAATTCGGTCTGCTGCAGCGCCTGCTCAGTCATCAGCGTGCGGTCATCGACGACGGCCCCGGGGGTGTGTTGCCGGATCATCGGCCAGAGCGGATCGAGATCGCGGTAATAGGCGTCGTAGAGCGCGTGCGAAGCCGGGTCGCCATTGATCGTGACCGCCGTCGCGGCCGGCCGGCCGCGCCACCGCAGCACGGCCGTCGTGCCGCCGACGGCCTGCATCAGCCGCTCGATCGGCACCCTCCAGTCCATGGCGCCGAGGGCGGCATCGTAGGTCTGCCCGATCAGGTCGTCGAAGTCGAATGGGTCCGGCATGCCAGGGGGAGGACTGCTGTGGTTCGGCCGCCGCGATGCGGGTTGTTGCAGTAACGAAACAAGGTAGGCGATGTTCCCGCCCCCCAAACGCTTGGCCCCTACCGTTCGGCCCCTATCGTTCGACCGACAGCCAGCGGGTCGGGTGCTGGTCGCGCAGGTTGTCGACCCAGCCCTTCACATCGGGCGAGACCAGGTGGCGGCTGGTGTAGAAATACAGCGGGATCACCGGCGTGTCGGCGATCATCAGCCGCTCCGCCTGCTGCAGGATGCCGGCCCGCTTCGCCGCGTCGGTCTCGGCCGAGGCCTGGTCGAGCAGCGCGTCATAGGCCGGGTTGGCATATTCCGAGGTGCTGAGCTCGCCGATGCCGCTGCGCTCCAGCTCCAGGAAGAAATTCGCGTCGTTGTACTGGCCGATCCAGCCGGTGCGGGCGAAGTCCTGGAACTGCTTCTCGTGATGCATGGACAGGTAGGTCGACCATTCCAGATTCTCCAGCGTGGTGTCGACGCCGAGCTTCTGCTTCCACATCGCGGCGATGGCGACCGCGGTCTTCTTGTGGTTCTCGGAGGTGTTGTAGGTGATCTTGACCTGCAACGGCTTGTCCGGCCCATAGCCGGCCTTGGCCAGCAGCGCCTTCGCCTCCTCGTCACGCCGGGCCTGGTTCCAGCCCGCCTCCTCCGGCTGCCAGGCCGGGAAACCGTCGGTGCCCGGCGGCACGAAGGTGTAAGCCGGGGTCTGGTTGCCCTGCGCCACCTTGTCGACGATCACGTCGCGGTCGATCGCCAGCGACAGGGCGCGGCGCAGCTCCGGGCTGCTCTTCCACGGCTCATGCGTCAGGTTGATGGCGTAGAAGTAGATGCCGAAATAGGGCGCGATGTGCAGCTCGTCCGCATGGCTCTGCCGCAGCGCCGGCACCTGCTGGCTCGGCACCTCGCTGGTGACGTCGAGCTCGCCGGCCTGGAAGCGCGACAGCTCGCTGTCGACATCCTCGGTGACGACGTAGCGCACGGTGTCGATCTTCACATTCGCCGCATCGTGGAACTGCGGGTTCTTCTGCAGCGTCATATGCGATTGCGGCACGTCCTCGGCCAGCACATAAGCGCCGTTCGAGACCAGCTTGCCGGGCTTGGTGAAAGCGTCGCCGTCCCGTTCGACATTCGCCCGGTTGACCGGGAAGGTCGAATTGTTGGTCAGCATCGACAGGAAATAGGAGGTCGGGCCGGTCAGCCGGACCTCGAAGGTGCGGTCGTCGACGGCGCGGACACCCAGCGCCTCGGCCGGCTGCTGGCCGAGCCGCACCGCCTGCGCCCCGACCACGCGGTCGAGGAAGTAGGCGTAAGGCGCCGCCGTCTTCGGGTCGACCAGCCGGCGCCAGGAATAGACGAAATCCTGCGCCGTCACCGGCGTCCCGTCCGACCATTTGCCGTCGGCGCGTAGGGTGAAGCTGTAGGTCTTGCCGTCATCGGACACGGCCCAGCTCTCCGCCGCGCCCGGCAGCAGCTCGCCCTTCGGCCCGGGCACCAGCAGGCCTTCGAACAGGTCGAGTTCGATCCAGGATTCCGGAATGCCGACGGATTTGTGGACGTCCAGCGTCTCCGGCTGGCCGCCATTGCCGCGCGACAGCAGGGTCTCGGCCGCGGCCGGAGCGCTGCAGAGCAGGACGGCCAGCAGGCCGGCGGTGAGGATCTGGCCGTGGCGGAGCATCGAATCGTCCTTCCCTTGGGTCGGACAAAGCCGTGCCACCGCGTGGAATTGAGATCAACCACG
>NZ_JBYRFX010000423.1:0-2201 GCF_057815775.1 Inquilinus sp. | reverse complement strand
GGCCGTCC
This sequence comes from Inquilinus sp., assembly GCF_057815775.1. NCBI lineage: Bacteria > Pseudomonadati > Pseudomonadota > Alphaproteobacteria > Rhodospirillales > Rhodospirillaceae > Inquilinus > Inquilinus sp. Next base: position 2,193 of record NZ_JBYRFX010000423.1, on the reverse strand, counting down.
CCATGGCGGCGAAGGCGATGCCGCGCAGCGCGAGGTCGAGGTCGGCCGACGGCGCCACGATGGCCGCGTTGTTGCCACCCAGTTCGAGGATGGCGCGGGCGAAACGTGCGGCCAGCTTGGGCGCCACCTGGCGGCCCATTGCGGTGGAGCCCGTGGCCGAGAGCACCGGCACGCGGTGGTCGTCGACCAGCACTTCGCCGATCTCGCGCTGGCCGATGAGCAGCTCGAGCAGGCCCTCGGGCGCATCCGCGCCGAAGCGGGCGATGGCGCGCTGGGCGATCGCATGCGTGGCGAGCGCAGTCAGCGGCGTCTTCTCGGACGGCTTCCACACCACCGGGTCGCCGCAGACCAGCGCCAGCGCCGCGTTCCACGACCACACCGCGACCGGGAAGTTGAAGGCCGAGATGACGCCGACCGGGCCCAGCGGGTGCCAGGTCTCGGCCATGCGGTGGCCGGGGCGCTCGGACGCGATGGTCAAGCCGTACAGCTGGCGCGACAGGCCTACGGCGAAGTCGCAGATGTCGATCATCTCCTGCACTTCGCCCAGGCCTTCCTGGAGGATCTTGCCAGCCTCGATCGAGACCAGCCGGCCCAGCTCCGCCTTGTGGGCGCGCAGCTCCTCGCCCAGCAGGCGGATCAGCTCGCCGCGGCGGGGCGCCGGCACGCTGCGCCAGTTCAGGAAGGCGTTGGACGCACGCTCGATCGCGGCATCGACATCGGCTTCGCTGTGCTCGGGCAGGCGGGCGATCTCGGCGCCGTCGACCGGCGACCGGACCACCAGGGTGCCGCCGGTCAGGGTGTCGGGGTCGAGGCCCAGACTGCGGTAGAGATCGTGCAACTCCATGAAACAGACTCCGGAGAACGAGAGAGCGCCGAAGGCGCTGATGGGCGGCATTGGTATCGTCGCCGGGCCGCCGGGGCAAGCGCAGCGGCGTCGGGGTCGCTGCGCGGGCCGGCGGCCTGCGGCAATTCCGGGCTGGCAAGCTGCGGCGGATCGTCGGAAAAATGGCTATCTGTCGGGCACGGGGCGGCGGCCGGCGGAATCGCCATTGCGTCGAATGAAAAATAGCGGATACTATTTTCACGTGTATTAAAAATGGTGGTGCGATATGAGCCCGGTGGTCCTGGAAGCGCTGCACGGCGAAGCTTTGGCCATGGTCGCGTCGGTCAAACGGACCCGCTGCGGCACAAGCCTGATGGACGGCTCGGCCGGGATCGCGACCTACGCGAACTACCTGCGCGAGGTCTACCATTACATGCATGCGGGCCAGTCGGCCCTGGTGCTGGGGGTGGAACGGATGCTGGAGCATGGCCGCCACATCCCGCTGGCGCTGCTGCTGCAGGAGAAGGCGGTCAGCACCGCCGGGCTGGACCTCCGCGTGCTGGCCGATTTGGAAACGCTGGGGTTCAGTCGGGCCGATGTCATCAACTCGACCCCGGCGCCGGCGACCCAGGCCTATATCGCCTGGAGCCGCTTCCTCAGCCTCAGCGATCACCCCCTCGGCCATTTCGGTGACGTCTACATGCTCGAATACCTGGCCGCGACCTGCGCCGGCCCGGTCGCCGACGGCCTGGCGCGGACCGGCCGGATCCCCGGGATCCGCAAGGCCCTGGGCTTCGTGCGCGGCCGGGCCGACGCAAGGGAAGGGCAGGTGCGGACCCTCGCCGGTGCACTGCCGCCGGTCGACGACCCGGTGGAGGTCGATGTGATCCTGACGGCCGCCCGGGCGACGCGGCTGCTCTATGGCGGGATCCTCAGCGCGATCGACGGCATGTCGACGATGCCGGCGCGGCGGGTGCGGGTCTGAGGGGGCGTCTCTACCTGCGGGCTGCAGCGTCTGATAGAAAACGGCAACAAGGCGCTGCTCAGACAACCAGTGGCCCATGAGTGAGCCGTCATCGCGAGCCCCGCGGGGGCGTGGCGATCCAGCGGCTCGATCTCTGGATCGCCGCGTCGCTTCGCTCCTCGCGATGACGGTCTTAAAGAGCCGAAGGGTCACCGCTTTTGGCCGCTCGAACAAGACGTTGCGGGGGAAACCGATGGAAGACGGCGTGGCGCTCAACCGGGCGCATTGGGACGAGCGGGTGGCCGCGCATTTGCGCTCCGCTTTCTACAATGTCGACGGCTTCCGGCGCGGCGAGACCGACCTGACCCCGATCGAGGCGGCGGGCCAAATACATCGTGTCCATGCC
>NZ_JBYRFX010000422.1:0-10097 GCF_057815775.1 Inquilinus sp. | reverse complement strand
CGGCCTTCGGCGGCCTCGGACCGGGCGGCGATTTCGGCCACCGGGTCGAACGAGACGCAGGCGGCGCGGACATTGGCGTGCAGCAGGGTCTCGCCGTCGACCATCAGCCCGACATGGCCGGGGAAATACACCAGGTCGCCGCGGCGCAGCCCGATCGAGCCGTCGGTGCCGGCCAGTGTCCCGGCGGTCTGCACCTGGCGGTAGGTGTCGCGCTCGATCGCGTGCCCCGCCGCGGCCTGGGCGAGCTGGGCCAGGCCGGAGCAGTCGATGCCCAGGCTGGACCGGCCGCCCCAGAGATAGGGCACGCCGAGGAAGCGCTGCGCCGTGGCCACCACGTCGGGTTCGACCGCGTCCAGCGGGCCCAGCGCCACCTCCGGCAGCCAGCCGCCAGGCTCGCCGGCCTCGCGGATGCGGGCATAGCCCTTCACCGTCTCCACCACCTCGACCGGGCTGCGGAAGCTGAGCGCGCGGATCGGCGGCCGCTTGAAGTCCGGCGCGGGGTAGAGGAAGGCGCGGAAGGCGTGGACCCGGTGGGTCGGCACAACGATGCGGTCGGTCAGCGCCGCCGCCTGGACATAGCCGACATAGCCATCCGCCGTCAGCTGGCCCCAGGCCCAGCCGTCCTTGATCTCGTAGACCGTGATGGTCTCGCCATGCAGCATCTCGGTGGCCTGGCCGCGCGCCGCATCCGGTACCGCACGCATCGGCACGATGCCTCGGATCGCCTGGTGCAGCGTGCCGGCGACGTAACGCTCCGCCGGATGGCTGCCGCGCAGGCTTTCCGCCGCCAGGTCCGGCCGCCATGGCACCAGGTTGCGGTCGAGATCGCCGGTCATGCCGCCACGCCGATCATGGTCGCGGCCTGGCGCACCAGGTCGGCAAAGCCGTCGAGATAGGCCTGGCCGGCCTCGGTCCGTTCGATCAGCACGTTGCGCCGGTCCGCGGTGTCGACGGCGCGCCGGGTCAGGCCGAGTTCGCCCAGCCGGTCGAGCGCCCGGGTCACCGCCGGCTTGGAGATGTGCAGGGCCGAGGACAGGCCGCGCACGGTGTGCGGCGCTGGCGTCAGATAGATGGTCAGCAGCAGGGCGATCTGCCGCGACGACAGGTCCGGCGCCTCGCGCCGCACCGCCGCGGTCAGGGCATGGCGCCACAGCTCCAGCGCCTGCATCGAGGTCAAGGCGATGGTCATGCCGGTCTCAGTCTCGCTGCGGACGGGGCAGGCGGGGCGATCGAGCGACTCAGTGCCGGCCTCCAAAACGCGCCTCCAGCAGGGCGTACACCGCCCGCATCGTCATCGCCTCGCCGCCCTTCGGCCGGCCCGGCCGGTCGGCGCCGTTCCAGGCGTAGAGATCGATATGCACCCAGGGCAGGTCGGCCGGCACGAAGCGCTCCAGGAACAGCGCCGCGGTGATGGCGCCGCCGAAGCGGGTGTCGGGTGCGTTGTTGATGTCGGCGATGCCGGATTTCAGCAGCCGGTGATAGGGCTGCCACAGCGGCATCCGCCACAGCGGGTCGTCGACCCGGCGCGACGCCGCGGTCAGCGCATCCGCCGTCGCGTCGTCGTTCGAGAACATCGCCGGCAGGTCGGTGCCGAGCGCGACCCGGGCCGCGCCGGTCAGGGTGGCGAAGTCGACGATGAGCTCCGGCCGCTCCGACGACGCCTCGTCCAGCGCGTCGCACAGCACCAGCCGGCCTTCGGCGTCGGTGTTGCCGATCTCGACCGTCAGCCCCTTGCGGCTGCGATAGATGTCCAACGGCCGGAAGGCATCGCCGGACACCGCATTCTCGACCGCCGGGATCAGCACGCGCAGCCGCACCGGCAACTGCGCCATCATCACCATGCGGGCGACGCCGAGGGCATGGGCCGCGCCGCCCATGTCCTTCTTCATCATCAGCATGCCGCCGGCATCCTTGAGGTCCAGCCCGCCCGAATCGAAGCAGACGCCCTTGCCGACCAGGGTGACCTTCGGCGCGTCCGGGTCGCCCCAGGTGATGTCGATCAGCCGCGGCGCCCGGGGGGAGGCACGGCCGACGGCATGGATCAGCGGGTAGTTGCGGGTCAGCAGCTCGTCGCCGACGGTCACGTCGAAGCGGGCGCCGAATTCGCGGGCGAGGTTTTCCGCGGCCGTGGCCAGTTCGGCCGGGCCGAGATCATTGGCCGGGGTGTTGACGAGGTCGCGCACCAGGACGGTGGCGCTGGCGGCGCGTTCGACCGCGGCGCGGTCGGCGGCCTCGGGCCAGACCAGCCGGGCCGAGACCCGGTCCGGGCCCTTGTACCGGCCGAAATGATAGCCGCCGAGCGCCCAGCCGAAGGCTGCAGCCGTGGCAGTCGCCGCTTCGGCCGAATCGGCCAGGGCGTAGCTGCCGGCCGACAGCCCGGTCGGCAGGCCGGCGAAAGCCCAGACATCGGCGGGATGGTCGATGCCGACCAGGATCGCGGCCACCCTTCCGCCATCGCCCGGCAGCGCCAGGGTGCGGCCGGACTCCGCAGCGAAGCCATGCGCCTCGGCCCAGGCGGCCTCGGACGGGGTTGCAGCGGCGCGCCAGCCCTCCAGCGTCGCCTTGCTGAGCGGGATCAGAGAGACGACCTCTCCCTCGGCGGCATCGACGAGATTCGGCAGCACGATCGGGGCCTTCTTGCGTTCGGAAGTTCGGGGCGGCACACCATGCTCCAGCCGATTTGCCTTGCCAACCCCCCCTGCCCGACCACCCCCTGCCCTGGGAGCGTTCATGCCCGACCTGCGCCCCATCATCGGCAACAAGCGGTACTCCTCCTGGTCGCTGCGGCCCTGGCTGGCCCTGGCGCAGACCGGCATTCCGTTCGAGGAGATCGTGATCCCGCTGTACCGCCCGGAGTCGAAGGCGGCGATCCTGCGGCATTCGCCCAGCGGCAAGGTGCCGGCGCTGATCGACGGCGCGGTGACGGCCTGGGAGACGCTGGCGATCCTGGAGCACCTGGCCGAGCGATTCCCGGACAAGGGCCTGTGGCCGCGCGACCCGGCGGCGCGGGCGACGGCACGGTCGATCTCGGCCGAGATGCATTCCGGCTTCGCCGCCCTGCGCGACGAGCTGCCGATGGATGTCTTCGCCGATGAGCCAGGCCGGCCGCGCAGCCCGGCGACGGAGGCGGACATCGCCCGCATCACCGGCATCTGGCGGCAGTGCCGGGAAGACGCGGCGGCGGACGGCCCGTTCCTGTTCGGTGCCTTCGGCGCGGCCGACTGCATGTATGCACCGGTCGCGGTGCGGTTCGACCGCTATGGCGTGCCGCTGGACCCCGCCTGCCGGGCTTACGTCGATGCCGTGCTCGGCCTGCCGGTGATGCAGCGCTGGATCGACGCGGCTCGCACGGAACCCTGGGTGCTGACCTTCTAGGGAATTGACCGGGTGACGGAAGCCAACCACCTGCGCGGCATTCACTCGCCTAGGCTTCGGTCAAATTTAGGCAAATAGTCCGTTCGATTGAAATACCAGATTTCAATTGCCATCAAGGCCGCGCCGAGATGAAACCCTTCTGTAATTTAGCCAGACATATCGTCCGCACAGCCGATTGCAATATCGGCCGCGCGATTAGCATTGACTGAAGGAAGAGGTTTTCAATGCCTCCGACTTCGGACACTCATCAAGAGGAAACCATGGCTAAGTTTGTTTCGTATTTCGATTGCTCTGGTTGGGAGAGCAGCATCGAAGTGATGAATGCACAGAAGGACGAGAAGAAATTCAACCTTTCCGCCTACGCCCAGGACGGCAAGGAATTGTTGAGCCAGGACCACACGATTTCGGGCCGCGGCACCATTCGCATCAAGCTCAACGACCATCTGCGGGGGCATCAGGGCCAGGTCGTCATCAAGCATGTCGAGAATGCGGATGACGCGTTCCCCGCCATCATGACGCTTTGCGCCGATGGCGAAGACTACAAGCTCGGAAACCGATTCTTCCCGTTCACGCGCGTTTGAGCCGAGCCCTGGAGCCGATCCGCTCGATCGAGCGCGGCGCTGTCTCTCGGATCTAGAGCGCGATTCACGTTCAGGATCGAAGCGAGCCGCTTCGATCCTGAACGATCCCGCTCTACGGCACCGCCCCGGTGGGGGAGCGGATCATCGCGTGTTCGACATAATCCCGGGCGGCACCGGGGTGCAGCGGCACGCCGAGGCCGCGCACGGCCCGGTCGGCCGCGATCTCCTTGCCCCGGGGATGCCCGGCCGCCAGCAGGGCCAGCGTCGACTCCTGCCACAGCGCCCGGGTGATCTCGTAGACAGTGGTATCGTCGGTCTTGGCCGCGACCAGCCAGATCGCCCCGACCGACAGCGTCGGTGCCGCGGGGATGCCCTCATAGCTGCCTTCGGGGATCGCTTCGGTGGCGAAGAACGGCACCTTGACCACCAGCGCCTCGGCCGCCGGCCCCTCGATCGGCACCAGCCGGACCGGCCGCCGGCGCGCCATGTCGGCGATGACGCCGAGCGGCGGCCCGCCGGTCATCACCATGGCGTCGAGGCCGCCATCGACCAGCCGGTCGGCCGACGGTTCGGGCTGCTCATAGATCTCGGTCACATCGGCCGGCTTGATGCCGTAGGCGTCGAGGATCAGGCGTATGTCGAACAGGGTGCCGGAGCCTTCGACCCCGACCGAGACGCGCTTGCCCTTGAGATCCGCCACCGATTTCACCGGGCTGTCCGCCGGCACCACGATGTGGACGAATTCGGAATAGAGATGGGCGATGGCGCGCAGGCTGGTGACCGGCGGCTCGCCCGCGAAGGGCCCGGCGGCGGTGTAGGCGGCGAAGGCGACGTCGGCCTGGGCCAGGCCGGAATCGAATTCACCGCTGCTGATGCGGCGGATGTTGTCGATCGACCCGGCGCTGGCCTGGGCCACCGCGATCAGCCCCTGCACGCCGCAGCTGCCGCCGGCGCTGCCGCACGGCGGCAGGCCGGGCGGGCCGGAAATCGCGCCGGCGATGAGGCCGCCGATCGGGAAATAGGTGCCGCCGGTGGTGCCGGTGCCGATCTTGAAGAACATCGGGTCCTGCGCCAGCGCGCCACGCCACCCCACCCCCCCGAAGGCGGCCAGACCGGCGGCGGGAACGGTCCGGGTGAGCAGGGCGCGGCGGGTGAGCGGCATGTCCGGTCCCTTCAGGCAGCGTCGCGCATGGTCGGCGGTGTCTCGTCCGGCGCGCGCGGGTCGAGCCCGGTCGCGACCGGTGTCGTCGTCGGCGCCACCGAGACGTAGCTGCCCTGTTCCTCATTCGGCCTGGCCACCCGCCGGGTCATCCGGTAGGCGGTGAACAGCGCCAGCAGCGTCGCGACCGTGCCGGTCCAGGCGAACAGGCCGGACGGCCCGAGCCATTCCATCACCCGCGACGCCATGATCGGCCCGAAGATGGCGCCGACGCCGTAGCACAGCAGCAGCCCGGCTGCCGCCGGCACCAGCTGTTCCGGCTGCATGAAGTCGTTCGCATGGCTGAGGCTGAGCGGATAGATGGTGTAGGACAGCCCGCCGAACACCGCGAGCAGCACCAGCAGCAGCGTCGTCGACAGCCCGCCGAACAGGGCCAGCGCCGCGCTGATCAGCGCCAGCGCGATGGCGATGCCGAGGAAGACCTGGCGCCGGTCGAACCGGTCGGACAGCTTGCCGACGGGATATTGCAGCAGGAAGCCGGAGAAGATCGCCGTCATCATGAAGGTGGCGATCCAGTTCGGCGACGGGTCGATGGTGCGGGCATAGACCGGCCCCATGCCGGAGAAGGCGGCGCTGATCAGCCCAACCGAGAAGCAGCCGCCGACGCCGAGCGGCGAGATCGCGATCAGCGTGCGCAGGCCGAAGCGCTTGACCTTGATCACCGGCGGCGTTTCCACCGGGGTCAGCGACAGCGGCACCAGCGACAGCGACACCAGCATCGCCACCACCGAGAACAGGGCGAAGCCGGCCGGATCCATCACCGTCAGCCAGGGCTGCGACAGGCCGAAGGCGGTGTAGTTCACCGCCATGTAGGACGACATCACCCGGCCGCGCACGGCGTTCACCGCCTTGGCGTTCAGCCAACTCTCGATGATGGTGAACAGGACCGCCATGCTGATGCCGGTCATGAAGCGCAGCACCGCCCAGACCACCGGATCGACCCACAGCGCATGGAACAGCGCCGCGGCCGAGGCGATCACCGCGAAGGCGGCGAAGGTCCTGATATGGCCGACCAGCAGTACGATCCGCGGGCAGATCAGGGTGCCCAGGGCGAAGCCGCCGGAATAGCAGGCCAGCACCAGCCCGATGGTGCCGACATCGTTGCCGTCGAGATCCATCCGGATCGCGATCAGCGTGCCGAACAGCCCGTTGCCCATGATCATGATCGCCGCGCTGAACAGCAGCGGCGCGACGGCCAGGAGAACCGAGCCGAGCGAAGGCGGCAGAGGGGCGGAATCGGTGACGGCCATCAAATCCCTTCTAGGTCGGGCGAGGGGTCGGGGCCAGGGAAGATTCGTGACGTTTTCAGGGCAGACGGGCCGGACCGCAAGCGGCTTCGCAGGCCGAGGATCCGGATAAGGTGGAGCGGGCCGCCGATTGGTCGATCCCTTCGTGGATTCCGGCGCGTCCAGGCCCGCCGGCGCCGCTCACGGGACGGTCCGGATCCGCGATGTCGCGGCCGGGTCAGATTGACGCATCCACGCCGATCCCAGGGTCGGCCTTGGCCGATCCCCCGGACTCAGCCGCCGCGCTTCGGCCGGTAGAAGACGTGGTCGCCGATCGCGGCGGTGCGGGAGAAGCGGGTGGTCCAGGCCGGCAGGCCGCGGCCGAGCGCCCGCATCGCTGCCGGGGCGAAGAAGTACTGGGCACCGTCGGTCGGGTCGTCGGCGAAATAGCCGTCCAGCATCTGCCACACCACCAGCCGCGCCGTGCGCAGCAGGATCTCGTCCTGCGGGTTCAGCGGCTGCGGGAAGCTGGGCATGCTGCCGTTGCGCACGGCCTTGGCAAAGGCGCGGAAGCGCGGCCGCTGGAACGGCTCGAACTGGCCGGGATCGGCCAGCACCTCGCACGGGGTGTCGCCGAAATCATCCGAGATCGCGATGCGGTTCATCACCACCCAGACCACCGCCGCCATGCCGCGGGTGCCCTGGTTGCCGGCCTCGGTGTAGGCGATGAAGGCCAGGCAGCGCAGCGCCCGTTCGGCATCCGGGCCGGCGGCCGGCAATTCGATCCCGCCGATGGTCAGCGGATCGGTGCCATGCCTTGCCAGCAGCGGCGACGGCTGGTCGAGCGCGCTGGCCTGGCCGGCGACGAAGGTCGAGCAGGCGAGGTCGCCCGGGCCGCAGCCGGTCAGGCGCCGGCCGGCCCCGTCGGCTTCGGTCGCGCGCAGCCAGGGGGCGCCGGCCGGTTCGATCAGCGAGACCGCACGTGCCAGGGCGATGTCCAGCCGCTCCGGCGTGTCCGGCTGCGGCCGGTCGACGCGCAGCAGCGAGAAGCGCGGCCGGGCGCTGACGGAGGCGGAGCCGGCTTCGGCCGGCACCACGGCGTGCAGCGGGTCGGCGGCCACCCCGGCCGGGTCCGATCCGGCCTCGACCGCGGCGCCGGGCGCCGCCGGCGCGGGCAGCGCCGCCACCGGGGCGATCGCCGCCACCGGCGAGGGCGAAGAGGCGACGGCCTTGGTGATGATGTCGGGGGACGGCCCCAGCGAGGCGACCACCACCGGCGGCGCGGCGTCGACCACCGCGGCGGCGCCGGGCTGGGCCGGCTGCAGGCCGGATCCGATCGCCACCGGGGCGACGTCCGCCCGCGCTTCGGCCGGGGCCAGCGGCGGTTCGGCGGTGGGCTGGGCCGGCGGTGCCGCCACGGCGACCGGTGCGGCGGGGGGCTGCAGGCCGGACAGCCGGCCGGCGGGATCGATGCGCTGGGCATCCGCCCCGGAGGGCGGCAGGCTGACCGGCACCAGGACGGCGCTGTCCGATGCGGCCGGCGATGCCCCGGTCATCTGCCGCGCGGCCGCCGGCCAGGGGTCGAGCGGCTGCGGCGACGAGGCCAGCTCGGCCCCGCCGGGCATGGCGGCGAAGGCGGTGCCGAACAGCAGATGCGACAGGCGGGAGCCGGCGGCGACGGTCGGCTGCGCCGCGGCCAGCCGCCGCGCGGTGGCCACCACCGGCTTCGGCCGCGCCGCTTCAGTCGGGTCGACCAGGCGTGCCTGTTCGACCGCGATCCCGGTGAGATCGACGGCAATGACGGGCGGCCGTGTCGGGCGCGCAGAATCGAAGGCGATGGCGCCGCCGAGGCCCACGGCCCCCACCAGCGCGATCGACAGAAGAACAAGGCCCTTCGACGTCATGCCCGCCTCACGATCGGCAGGTCCGCCGGATGGATCCCATCCAGGGGCTGCCAATCGGCGTCGACCAGGGGGCGGATCTTTCGATCCGCCAGGCGCAATGCGCCTGTCGTCGCCGGGAGACGGGGCAACGTACTGCGCCGACGGTCAGGTCCCGGAACAATCCATGGCGAGCGGATCGCGAAGACGGGAACACCGACCGCCTGAGTGCATTTCATTGCGGTCACAGGGCCGGCGGGTATCATGCTGCGCCCTGCGAGTCCAGACCGACGGAGCCGAAATGCCGGACAAATACGCCAAGACCCGCCGTTTCGCTCGATTCAAGGCGGCAAGTTTTTTCATCTATTTTGCCGCGATTGCGATCAATCCGGCGCAGGCACAGGACAAGACGCCGCCCGAGTCGCCCGCTGCGAAGGACGGCATCGACATCGAGCTGAACAAGCTTGAACCTGGCAACAATGGCTGCCGCGCCTTCATGGTGATGCACAACGGCACCAACCGGGCCTTCAGCAATCTGCAGCTCGACCTCGTGGTCTTCGACCCGAAAGGCATCATCGTCGATCAGCTGGCCGTGGACATGGCTCCGCTGGCGGCGAGCAAGACCATGGTCAAGGTGTTCGAGATCGCCGGGCATGATTGTGGAAACTTCGGCCGTGTGCTGTTGAATGACGTGTTGACTTGCAAGGCGGGGGACGCAGCGGTCGAACACTGCATCGATCTATTGGTTCCCTCCAGCCGAGCGGCGATCGGTTTCATCAAGTAAACAAGGCCATATCATGGCGCTCGATCCCCAGATCGCCCGGCAGATGGGCCGGATCGCCGCCATGTCGGGCCCCGGCACGCCGCTGGATGCGCTGACGCCGGAGCAGGCGCGGCGGGATTCGGCGGCCCTGATGCCGCTGATGAACGAACACGCCAGGCCGGTGGCGCAGGTGGTCGACCGCACCCTGCCCGGCCCGGCCGGACCGATCCCCGTCCGGCTGTACGACCCCGGCACGGCGGACCCGGCGCCGGCCATCCTGTACATCCATGGCGGCGGCTGGGTGCTGGGCAGCCTGGACAGCCACGACGGCATCTGCCGGGACCTGGTGCTGCGCACCGGGCTGAAGTTGGCCAGCATCGGCTACCGCTTGGCGCCGGAGCACCCGTTCCCGGCGCCGCTGGCGGATTGCGTGGCGGCGGTGCGGTGGTTCGCCGCGCATGGCCGCAGCTGGGGCATCGACCCGGCCCGGCTGGTGATCGCGGGCGATTCCGCCGGTGCCAACCTGGCACTCGCCACCCTGCTGTCGCTGCGCGACGCCGGCGAGCGTCCGCTGCGCGGTGCCGCACTGATCTATGGGGCCTTCACACCCGATCACGACAGCCCGTCGCATCGGGACTATGGTGGTGACGGTCGCTATTTCCTCTCCACCGCGGAGATGGAGTGGTACTGGAACCACTACATCCCGCCCGACACCGACCGGAACACGCCCTTGGCCGCCCCGCTTCATGCCGATCTTGCCGATTTGCCGCCGCTGTATCTCACCGCCGCGGAATATGACTGCCTGCGGCACGACAGCGAAACGCTCGCCGAACGCCTGGCCGAAGCCGGGCAGCCGCACGAATTCCGGCTGTGGCCCGGCATGATCCATGGCTGCCTGCACATGCTGGGCACTGTCGAGGCGATGCAGCCGGAGGCCGACCGGCTGGCCGGCTTCCTGCGCCGGCAGGTGGCGGCATGAGCCGCCCGCCCAAATCCGGCACCGGCCGCCCGCCCCGCGGCGGCAGCGGTGATGGCGCCAAGCCACCCTCCGAC
>NZ_JBYRFX010000421.1:0-16426 GCF_057815775.1 Inquilinus sp. | reverse complement strand
CCGCGCTGCCGACGAAGCGGACCATCCGGTCGCCGCGCTCGGCGCCCCAACGCGCCCGCAGCTCGGCCGGATTCTCCTTCAGCCCCGGAATGACCTGGCCGCCATTGCGGCCCGAGGCGCCGAACCCGACCGTGGCGGCGTCGACGGCGACCACGCGCACGCCGCGCTCCGCCAGGTGCAGCGCGGTCGAGAGGCCGGTGATGCCGAGGCCGACGATGGCGACGTCGGCGTCGATGCCGCCGTCCAGCGCCTCATAGGCCGCGCCCGGCGCCGCGGTGGCAGCCCACAGCGACCGGGAAAGATCGAACGGCTCGGTCCACGGCATCGGATCCTCCCAGCATCTGCGTGGACAGGGTGATTCACCTGGGTGATGAAAATCAACTTGATTTCACCTGTGTGATGGAAAATCGTAGGGCATATGACGTCGCGCCCCCGGATCGCATCCGGGCCGGCCGACAGGAGGGATTGCCCGTATGCGTCCGCCGCGCGCTTTCGACCGGCTGATCCAGGTGCCGACCGCGCTCCTGACCGTCACGCTGATCCTGTTCGCCTTCGCGCTGCTGCTGTTCCTCAGCCTGCGCCGCAACGATGGCGCCCTGATCGGGCTGGACCTGACCCTGGACGGCTATGTCAGGGCCGTGACCGATCCGCTTTACGCCATGGTGCTGCTGCGGTCGCTGGTGGTGGCCGGGCTGGTGACGGCTGCGACCGTGCTGGCCGCCTATCCCATGGCCTATTTCATCGCCTTCCACGCCGGGGCGCGGAAGGGCACTTGGCTGCTGCTGGTGACCCTGCCGTTCTGGACCAGCTACCTGCTGCGCGTCTTCGCCTGGAAGATCATCCTCGGCTACAACGGCATCCTCAATTCGGCCCTGGTCGGCACCGGGGTGGTGGCGCAGCCGCTGGAGGCGCTGCTCTACACCCCCGGCGCGATGGTGCTGACCCTCGCCCATGCCTATGCCGCCTTCGCCATCCTGCCGATCGTGGTCCGCCTCGACACCATCGATCCCCGGCTGATCGAGGCGGCGCGCGACCTGGGGGCCGCGCCGGCCAAGGTGTTCCGCCGCGTTATCCTGCCGCTGTCGATGCCCGGCGTGGCCGCGGCATCGATCGTCGTCTTCATCCCGACGCTGGGCGACTACGTCACGCCGGCCCTGGTCGGCGGCCCGTCCTCGACCATGATCGGCACCGTCATCCAGGCCCAGTTCGGCAAGGCCAATGACTGGCCCTTCGGCGCGGCGCTGTCGGTGCTGCTGATGCTGTGCCTGGGCCTGGGCTGGTTCGCCATCCGGGCGGCCATGCGCCTGGCCCGGCGGGTGGCGGCATGAGCGGCCGGCGCGCCGCGGTCGGCCTGCGCCTCTATGCGCTGCTGTACATGCTGTTCCTGTACCTGCCGATGGCGATGATCCCGCTGTTCTCGCTGAACGACTCGATCTATGTGGCGCTGCCGCTGAAGGGCCTGACCCTGCATTGGTACAGCGACCTGCTGGGCAATTCCCAGCTCGGCACCGCCCTGCGCAACAGCCTCATGGTCGCGCTGGGGGCGGCAACCCTGGCGACGGTCGCCGGCACGCTGACCGCCTATGCCGTCACCCGGCGCGGTGCGGGGCGGGGCACGCAGTTGCTGCTGGCCGGCGCCGCGGCGCCGCTGTTCATCCCCGGCGTCGTGCTGGGCATCGCGCTGCTGGTGCTGGCCACGCTGGCGGGGCTCGGGCCCTCCCTCACCGCGGTGGCGCTGGCGCATGCCTGCCTTGGCCTGCCGATCGCGGTCCTGACCATGAAGGGCCGGTTCGAAGGCTACAGCCGGGCGGTGGAGGAGGCGGCGGCCGATCTCGGCGCCGCGCCGTGGACGGTGCTGCGGCGGATCTCGCTGCCGATCGCGGCGCCCGGTATCGCCGCCAGCTTCCTGCTGGCCTTCACCACCTCCTTCGACGAATTCATCGTCGCCTTCTTCCTGGTCGGCACCGACCCGACGCTGCCGATCTACATCTGGGGCCAGCTGCGCTTCCCGAACCAGCTGCCGGGCGTCCTGGCGCTCGGCTCGCTGATCCTGGCGGTGTCGGTCGTGCTGGTCCTGGCGGCGGAACGGTTGCGCCGCCGCGGCACGGTTGCCCGGGCCGCGCCGCCGATCCCGCTCGCGACCTGAACCGAAACGACAACGAACACGAACAGGAGGCACGTCATGCTAGGTCTGGATCGTCTCGGCGCCCGCGGGGGCCGGCTCATGTTCTGTGCGGCGATCGCCGCCATTCTCGCTGCCGGCGCCGCCACCGGCGCGCGGGCGGCGGACAAGCTCAGCTATCTCACCTGGTCGGGCTATGAGCTCGACCAGTTCCACCCTGGCTATGCCGCCGCCCACCCCGAGGGTGTCGACATCACCGTGTTCGGCGACGACGACGAGGCCTTCGCCAAGGTCAAGGCCGGCTTCCACCCCGACATCGCCCATCCCTGCTTCGACAAGATCCCGCGCTGGCGGCAGGAAGGGCTGCTGCAGCCGATCGATGTGTCGCGGATCAAGAACTGGGATTCGATCTTCCCGGTGCTGCGGAACCTGCCGGGCGTGGTCGCGGACGGCAAGGTCTGGATGGTGCCCTGGGACTGGGGCAACACCTCCGTCCTGTACCGCACCGACCTGGTCAAGGACCCGGAGCCGAGCTGGCGGTTGCTGTGGGACAAGGACTATGCCGGCCGTCTCGCCACCATCGACGCGGTGCATGACACGCCGATCGTCGCATCGCTGCTGGCCGGTGTCGACCCGTTCGACCTGACGTCGCCGCAGGACATGGCCAAGGTGAAGGACCTGCTGCGCGAACAGCGGCCGCTGTTGCGGCTGTACACCACCGACATGACCTCGGTGGAACAGGCCCTGGCCTCGGGCGAGCTGGTCGCGGCGATGACCTGGAACGCCTCCGCCGTCTCGCTGCGCAAGCAGGGCGTCCCGGTCACCTTCATGAAGCCGAAGGAAGGCATGCTGACCTGGGTCTGCGGCATGGTGTTGCTGAAGGATTCGAAGAATGTCGACGCGGCCTACGACTTCATGAACGCCCGGCTCGACCCGTCCTCGGGCGAGCAGCTGATCCGCCAGTACGGCTATGGCAGCTCCAGCGCCGAGGCGTTCAAGCGGGTCGATGCGAAGACGCTGCAGGAATTGGAGCTGCCGTCTGACCCGCAGGAGATGATCTCGCACACCGTGGTCACCCGTTCGATCAAGAACAATGACGGGGCGACGGCGATGTTCGAGGCGGTGAAGGCCGGCGGATGACCGGCCAGCCGGCGCGGCGGG
This sequence comes from Inquilinus sp., assembly GCF_057815775.1. Lineage (NCBI taxonomy): Bacteria > Pseudomonadati > Pseudomonadota > Alphaproteobacteria > Rhodospirillales > Rhodospirillaceae > Inquilinus > Inquilinus sp. Next base: position 13,143 of record NZ_JBYRFX010000421.1, on the reverse strand, counting down.
CTTCCGGATGGGGCGGGTCGACGTTATGACTGGGGTCATGACCGGACGATCCCCCGCGCGCTCGCCCAACCTCGACGGCGTCTCCGCCGACCCTTCGGCCGAGGATCCATCGGCCGAAGCCTCGGCCCCGGCGCGATCGCCACCGAGCCCGGCCGATCTCGCCTTCGGCCGGCGGATCCGGCAGCGGCGCAAGGCCAAGGGGCTGTCGATCGCCGATCTGGCCGGCCGCGCCGGGGTGTCGACCGGCGCGCTCAGCCAGATCGAACGCGGCCTGTCGTCGCCGACGATCCGCCAGCTCTGGGTGCTCAGCTCGGCGCTGGAGGTATCGGCCAGCGCGCTGGTCGCGCCGGAGGATGCGGCGCTGCCCGACCCCTATGTCACCCGGCATGAACGCGAGCAGCCGGTGATCTTCGAGCGTGACGGCCTGCGCAAGCGGCGCATCTCCGCCGCGGCCAATGCCGTGTTCCAGGGACTGATGGTGGAGATCGAGCCGGACCGCGGCTCGGGCGGCGCCCCCTACACCCATGATGCCGACGAGATCGGCTACGTCATCGACGGCACTGTCGATCTCGAGATCGACGGCAAACCCTATCGGCTCGGGCCGGGCGACTGCTTCGCCTTCTCCAGCCGGCTGCCGCACCGCTTCCACAACCCCGGGCCACGTCCGGCGCGGGTGATCTGGGTGATCGCCAAGACGGGATAAGGCGGCATCTTTGCCCGCCCCCTGGTGGCGGCGCGCCGGCCTACCCATTTTCAGCGGGTCATCAGGCTGGAGAGCGGCATGGCGAAACCGGCGCAGGCTGTGCTCGGCGACATCAAGGGGGCCATTGCCCGCGAGGAGCGGGCGGGCCTGTCCTATGTCTTCTACGGCCGCGTGCTGGTTCTGGCGCTGCTGGCGATCTATACCGTGCTGGCGGTCCCGGCCAGCCGGGCCTGGGCCTATCTCGGCGTCATGGTCCTGTTCCTGGTGCTCGGCCTGATCCCCTATGTGCTGCAACGCCGCGGCCGCCTCGGCGTCTGGGGCGTCGGCGCCTTCCTGGTCGGCGACGGCCTGCTGCTGACCGTGCTGATGGTGGCGCCCAACCCGCTGTTCGGCATGGATCTGCCGGTGCAGTTCACCCAGCGGCTGCCGAACTTCCTGTTCCTGCTCCTGTTCCTGTGCGGTGTCGCGCTCAGCTATTCACCGAAGCTGGTGCTGCTGGTCGGCGCCGGGCTGGCCGCCGCCTGGTCGCTCGGCTTCCTGTGGCTGGCCACGCTGCCGGACAGCATCATCTTCAGGGCGGCCGATGTCGTCGGCATGGGGCAGATGGGCACGGCCGACCGGGCGATGGCATCGCTCGACCCGCATGCGGTCAATGTGACGCTGTGGATGATCCAGACCATGGTCCTGCTGCTGGCCACGCTGGTCCTGGCGCTCGCGGTGTGGCGGTCGCGCAAGCTGGTCGGCCGGGTGGCGAAGACCGAGGCGGCCAAGGCGGCCCTGTCGCGCTATTTCTCGCCGAACCTGGTCAGCCGGCTCGCCGCCTCCGGCACGCCGATCGGCGAGGTCCAGCGCCAGCCGGTGGTCATCCTGTTCGTCGACATCGTCGGCTTTTCCAGCCAGGCCGAAGGGCTGGCGCCGGAGCGGGTGGTGGCACTGCTGCGCAGCTTCCACCGCCGCATGGCGGAGCAGGTCTTCGCCCATGAGGGCACGATCGACAAATACATCGGCGACTGCGTCATGGCGACCTTCGGCACGCCGCAATCGGGGCCGCGCGACGCCTCCAACGCGCTCAGCTGCGCCCGGGCGATGTGCGCCGACGTCCAGCGCTGGAACGCCAAGCGGGCGGCGCGCGGCGCGGTGGCGATCGAGGTCGGCATCGGGCTGCACTATGGGCCGGTCGTGGTCGGCAATATCGGCGACGAGCGTCGTCTCGAATTCGGCGTGGTCGGCGACACCGTCAACGTCGCCAGCCGGCTGGAGCGGTTGAGCCGCCGGCTGGACGCGACGGTGGTGGCCAGCGACGCCGCTGTCTCCCAGGCTGGCCGTGAAGGCTGCGCGCGGGAGGTGCTGGACGCCTTCGACCCTGCCGGCCAGACCGAGATCCGCGGCCGGCAGGGGACGCTGGCGATCTGGACGCTGGCGCCGATCGGCGTGGCGCAGCAGGTTCGGATGGCCGTGGCCGAATAACAGGCCGGAAGGAGTGGGGGATTCGCGGATGACCAGTGCAGAGAGCCCCGGCCTGCGCCGCCGGCCGGTGGGCGAGACGACCCTGACGCTGCCGTCGGGCGCCGCCATGCCGATCCTGGGACAAGGCACCTGGGGCATGGGCGAGGACGGGCGCGAGGCGGATGACGAGGCGGCGGCGATCGCCGCCGGGATCGATCTCGGCCTCGGCTTGATCGACACCGCCGAGATGTACGGCGAAGGCGGCGCCGAGCAGGTGGTGGGCGCGGCGATCCGCGGCCGGCGCGACGACGTGTTCCTGGTCAGCAAGGTCTATCCGCACAATGCCGGCCGCACGGCCGCAATCGCCGCCTGCGAGGGCAGCCTGCGCCGGCTCGGCACCGACCGGATCGACCTGTACCTGCTGCACTGGCAGGGCGGCGTGCCCTATGCCGAAACCATCGAGGCGTTCGAGCGGCTGCGCGCCGACGGCAAGATCGCCGACTGGGGCGTCAGCAATTTCGATCGCGACGACATGGTCGACTGGACCCGCGAGGATGGCGGCCGCACGGCGACCAACCAAGTCTGCTACAGCCTGGGCGCCCGCGGCATCGAATGGGACCTGCTGCCCTGGTGCCAGGATCGCGGCTTGCCCATCATGGCCTATTCGCCGCTCGGCCAGGGCCGGTTGCTCGACGACCCGGCGCTCGGCGGCGTCGCCCGGCGCCACGGCGTCGCGCCGGCGACCGTTGCCCTGGCCTGGCTGCTGACGCGGCAAGGCGTGGTGGCGATCCCGAAATCCAGCCGGCCGGACCGATTGCGCGACCACCGCCGGGCGCTCGACCTCGTCCTCAACGAGGCCGATCTCGCCGCGCTCGACCAGGCCTTTCCGCCGCCACGGCGCAAGCTCCCGCTCGCCATCCTCTGATCCCGCGCTCAATCGTCGGCTGTTCCAACGGTGCGGCTCTCAGCCGTTCCGCGTCTATTTCTCGTCTGTGATGCAACAGGTGGGGGCTGATAATTCCAAGTTATTACGTCTGTCATTTTGATCATGTCGGACGCATTGGAGTCTTTGCAGGAACAGATGGAAAAGAGGATTTCAAATACTGAAGTCAGCCGTATCGTGACGTCTTCCTGTTCGCTTTGTGGCGGAAAGATGGCGGGGTGATATCAGATATCGGCATTGGGATTGTGGAGACGATGTTTTTCGGAATCTTGAGAGGTCAACGACGGAGTGCCCGGCGTCACACGTGAAGGTGGGGAGTCCGGACCATGCTGATGAGGATGCGTCCGGCATCTATGGAAAGGGATTGCTCCCATGCTGTCTCGTATGAAGCGCGTTCTTATTGCCGCCTCGGCGGCGCTGCTCCTGACCGGCGCTTCCGGCGCCGCCTTCGCCCAGGACCGGGCGCCCGCACCGGTGGCGACGCCGCTGGTCTGGCACGGCGAGGGCAACGCCTCGCTCGACACCAAGGTGGACTGGCGCGGCAACCGCTCGAACTGGCGGTCGGATCGTCACAACAACAACTGGCGCGGCGACAACTGGCGCCACGACCGCCGCGAATGGCGCGGGGGTGGTTGGGGCCGGCGCGACGAATGGCGCCATGAACGCTGGCGCGAACCTCGCGGCTGGCGCCACAACCGCGGTTGGGGCTGGGGCTGGCAGTGACCCAGCTCTGATCCGATGAAATGAAGAAGGCCGGCGCTGCTCAAGCGCCGGCCTTTCTTTTTGGATTGTTTCACATCTTGTTCGGTTCCGGCAGCGGGGGCGGCTCGCCCGGGCTCGGCGGCACCTCCGTCGGGCGCTCGCCCGGCTGTCCGGGCGGAATGTCCGGCCCCGGCGGGGGCTGGGGTGTCGGTTCTTCTGGCGGCAGCTTCGGCGTGGTCATCAAAAAATCCCTCAAGACGCGTGGTGTTCGTGCCGTTTGCGGGTTGCGGCGGCCTTCTTCGCCGACGCGCTGCGGGCTGCGGCAGGACGCTCGGCGGCAGCCTCGCCGCCCGCTTTGCCGCCCTTCTTGGCGGAGGCGTTGGTGTCGGCCTTGCCGCGGCCGGAGCCGCTCTTGTTGCCGCCGCCGCTGTCTTTGTTGACGGTGGCCCAGGCCCGGCGTTCTGCCTCGTTCTCGGAGACGCCGCGGGCCTCATAGCCCTCCTCGATATGCTCCGCCTTGCGCTTCTGCTTATCGGTGTAGCTCGATTTATCACCCTTCGGCATGGCCTGGCCTCCTGTGCGGGTGTGCGGGCCATCCTGCGGTTCCGGACCGGCCCCTCCCTGACTCAATCGCAGCGCGCGGCCATCGGTTCCGTCGGAACCGATGGTCCCGACCGGCTATTTCCTGGATGAGAGTCACCATCGTGGAGAGCGATATGCAGACCCGGACCGCGCATGATCTGGCCAGCCGCGAGACCGAGCGGCTGATCGCCAGCGACAAGGTCGAAAGCACGCCGGTGCGCCGGCCGAACGGCGACAAGATCGGCACCATCCAGCGGGTGATGATCGACAAGCGGACCGGCCGGGTCGGCTATGCCGTCATGACCTTCGGCGGCTTCCTCGGCCTCGGGGCGGACTACTACGCCCTGCCATGGTCGATGCTGACCTACAACGAAGGCCTCGACGCCTATGAGCTGGACATCACCGAAGACCAGCTGCGCGGCGCGCCGGCCCATGACGCCCGCGACCGGTTCGACTGGGACGACCGCCAATGGGCGCAGCAGGTACACGATTACTACCGGGTGCCGCCCTACTGGATGTAGGCGCTGGTCGAATCTGAACCGCCAGGGGCGGCCTTCGGGCCGCCCCGTTCCGTCTGGGGGTCAGAGCACCCACCAGAGCAGGACCACGCCGATGACGACGACGGCCAGCCCCAGCGACAGGTGCAGCACCCAGCGCATATGGCCGCTGGTCTCGCCCTGGCGGGCCTCGGTGGTGTTGAGCGTGGGTGGTTGGTCGTCCGGCATGATCGGCTCCTCGCTGCCATGGACGCCGATCCGACGGCCGGTCGGCTCTCCCAAGGAAACGGCAGGCGAGAGAACCCGGTTCCGCTATCCCGCAGGCTGCAGGTCGACCGGGTCCGGATTGGTCAGCGCGGTCAGCACATGGTCGCGCCAGGCGCCGCCGATGAACAGATAGGCCTTGGCGTAGCCCTCGCGCTCAAAGCCCAGGCGCTGCAGCAGCGCGGCGCTGCGCGCATTCTCCGGCAGGTGGTTGGCCATCAGCCGGTGCAGCTCCAGCGGCCCGAAGGCATAGGCGATAGCCAGCTCCAGCGCCTCGCGCATCAGCCCCTGGCCCTGATGCGCGGCCCCCAGGTGATAGCCCAGCGTCGGGGCCTGGAACGAGCCGCGGACCAGCATGTTGAGATTCAACTGCCCGATCACCCCCGCGGCGGGCTGCCCGATCAGCCGCAGCGCCATGCGCACGGCCCGGTCCGTGAGGAACAGGTCGACCGTCTCCTCGCTCCAGCGCCGCCAATGCGCCTCGGTGCGCCAGGCGGGGCCGCGCGGCGGCAGCCAGGGGTCGAGATGGTCCCATTCCCGATCATGGAACGCCGCGAGCGCCGCGGCCTCGGCCGGTCCCGCCAGGGTCAGCGAGACCCGGGGGCCGGTCAGGCGCGGCGGCTCGCGATGCCGGGGCATGGCGTCAGCGCTTCTGCTTTACGTCAGGGTTTTGGGCGTCGATCAGGTCGACGAAGCGCTGGAACAGGTAGTGGCTGTCCTGCGGTCCCGGGCTCGCCTCCGGGTGATATTGCACCGAGAACACCGGCCGGTCCTTCAGCCGCAGCCCTTCGTTCGACCCGTCGAACAGGCTGACATGGGTGACCTCGACTGTGTCCGGCAGGCTGTCGGCCAGCACCTGGAAGCCGTGGTTCTGGCTGGTGATCTCGACCTTGCCGGTGGTCAGGTCCTTGACCGGATGGTTGGCGCCGCGATGGCCGCGGGCCATCTTCTCGGTGCGTCCGCCCAGCGCCAGGGCCAGCATCTGGTGGCCCAGGCAGATGCCGAAGATCGGCAGGCCGGTGTCGAGCAGCGCCTTGATCATCGGCACGGCGTATTCGCCGGTCGCCGCCGGGTCGCCCGGGCCGTTGGCCAGGAACACGCCGTCCGGCGCATGGCCCAGCACGTCCTCGGCCGTCGCCGTCGCCGGCAGCACGGTGACGTCGCAGCCGGTCGAGGCCAGGCAGCGCAGGATGTTGCGCTTGGCGCCGAAATCGATCGCCACGACCTTTCGCTGCGGGGTCTCCAGCTTGCCGTAGCCGGTGGCCAGGGCCCAGCGCGTCTCGTCCCAGCGATAGGTCTGGCGGCAGGACACCTCCTTGGCCAGGTCCATGCCCTCCAGCCCCGGCCAGGCCTGGGCCTCGGCCAGCGCCGCCGGGATGTCGAACTTGCCGTCCGGGGCGTGGATGACCACGCCGGTCGGGGCGCCGGCATCGCGGATGCGGCGGGTCAGGGCGCGGGTGTCGACCCCGGAAATGCCGATCAGGCCGAAGGATTGCAGCCAGTCGTCGAAGTCGCGGGTGGCGCGCCAGTTCGACGGGTCGGTGATGTCGTCGCGCAGCACCAGGCCGCGGGCGGCCGAGGTCCCGGTCTCGATATCCTCCGGGTTGGCGCCGACATTGCCGATGTGCGGGAAAGTGAAGGTGACGATCTGCCCGGCATAGGACGGATCGGTCATGATCTCCTGGTAGCCGGTCATCGACGTGTTGAAACAGACCTCGCCGATCGCCCGGCCGGTCGCCCCGATGCCTCGGCCCCAAAGCACCGTGCCATCGGCGAGCACGAGCGCCGCAGTGGCGCCGGGAGGCGGAGCGGTGTGGGTCATGGCAACCTCGGGGTATGAATTTCCAGGCATAAAGCACGGACGTTGACAAGATTCCAGCCCCTCTTGCCCGCGCTGGCGGAATGGCCGCCCCCTTCTCTTGCCTATCTCGACGGGATAGCCGACATTTCGCGCCGCTTTTGCCTGGAGGATCCGATCATGCTGCGCACCCAGTTCACCGACACGCTCAAGGAAGCGATGAAGGCCCGGGACGAGCGCCGGCTCTCGACCGTGCGGATGATCATCGCCGCCCTGAAGACCAAGGACATCGACGCCCGGTCCAAGGGCAACATGGAGGGCATCCCGGACGAAGAGATCCTGTCGCTGCTGCAGACCATGGTGAAGCAGCGGCGCGAGAGCATCGCGCTGTACCAGCAGGGCAACCGCCAGGACCTGGCCGACAAGGAACAGGCCGAGATCACGATGATCGAGCAGTTCCTGCCCCAGGCGATGGGCGAGGCGGAGACGGCGGCGGCGATCGGCGCCGTCATCACCGAACTCGGCGCCGCCGGCATGAAGGACATGGGCCGGGTGATGGCCGAGCTGAAGACGCGCTACGCCGGGCAGATGGATTTCTCCAAGGTCTCGCCGATGGTGAAGGCGCAGCTGGGCTGACCGTCCAGTGGCGCCCGAGCTCCAGGGCTCCTATATTGTGTGTATGACGAAGCCCGTGCCGATCCAGCCACCAGACGATCCCGAGACTGCCGCGAAGCGTGCGGCGATTCGGGAGGGGATCGCATCGGCCGATGCGGGCCGGCTGATCCCGCATGAGGAGGTGCGGCGCTGGCTGCTCTCCTGGGGAACCGGGAAACGGCTGCCGAAGCCCGAGTGCAAGTAGCCTGGACGCCTGAGGCGCTGGAAGATCTCGATCGGCTTGTGGCCTATATCGAAGTCTCCAATCCGTGGGCGGCCTCACGACTTGCGGTGCAACTCATCGCAGCTGCCGACAGCCTTGAACGCCTTCCCCGTCGTGGGCGCCCCGGTGTGGAGCTGGCCACCCGTGAACTCATCGTTGCACCGTATGTGATCGTGTATCGGATCACCGGGCAGGTCGAAATTCTGCGTCTCTGGCACGGCGCCCAGAACCGGTGACCGTCCGAATCGGGAATCGGTTTAATCTAGTCTCTTCCGCCCGATAGAACTGACCGCATGGCCCTGTCCCCCGGATTCCTCGACGAACTGCGCTCCCGCCTCCAGGTCTCGGATGTGGTCGGCAAGCGCGTGCCGCTGCAGCGTGGCACCAAGGGCGAATTCAAGGCCTGCTGCCCGTTCCACAAGGAAAAGTCGCCCAGCTTCACGGTCAACGACCAGAAGGGCTTCTTCCACTGCTTCGGCTGCGGCGCGCATGGCGACGTCATCGGCTTCGTCATGCAGCACGACCGGCTGTCCTTCATGGAGGCGATCGAGTCACTGTCGGCCCAGGCCGGCCTGGAGGTGCCGAAGGCGGAGCCCGAGGACCGGGAGCGGTTCGAGCGGCAGAAATCGCTCTACGACGTGGTCGAATCGGCCTGTGCCTTCTTCGAGGCCGAGTTGCACGGCCCGGGCGGCCGGGCGGCGCGCGAATACCTCAAGGGCCGCGGCCTGGACGGCGAGACGGTGTCGCGCTTCCGCCTGGGCTTCGCCCCGACCGATGGCGGCAAGCTGATCAAGCATCTGCGCGGCCAGGGCTTCCAGGACGCGATGGTCGAGGAGGTCGGGCTGGCTCGCCGGCCGGATGACGGGCGCGACCTCTATTCCTTCTTCCGCAACCGGGTGATGTTCCCGGTGGCCGACCGCCGCGGCCGCACCGTCGCCTTCGGCGGCCGGATCATGGAGGGCGACGGCCCGAAATACGTGAACAGCCCCGACAACCCGCTGTTCCACAAGGGCCAGCTGCTCTACGGCCTGTCGCGGGCGCGGCAGGCGGCGTCCCAGGGCCAGACCGTGATCGTCGCCGAAGGCTATATGGACGTGATCGCCCTGGTGAAGGCGGGCTTCGAGGCGGCGGTGGCCCCGCTTGGCACAGCCATGACCGAGGAGCAGATCGCCGAGCTGTGGAAGATGACGCCGGTGCCGGTGCTGTGCTTCGACGGCGACGAGGCCGGGCGGCGGGCGGCCTGGCGGGCGATGGACCGCATCCTGCCGCAGCTGAAGCCCGACCATTCCGCCCGGATCGCCTTCCTGCCGCAGGGCGAGGATCCGGACAGCCTGATTCGCGGTTCCGGCGGTGGTGCGGCCATGGCGGCGGTGCTGGACGGCGCCCTGCCGCTGGTGCGCGTGCTGTTCGACCGCCAGACCACGATGCACCGGCTGGAAACGCCGGAGGGCCGGGCCGGGCTGCGCGCCGGGGTCGAGGCGCAGGCGCGGCGAATCGCCGATTCGGCGGTGCAGGGCCAGTACCTGGCCGAGCTGCGGTCCCGATTCGACGAAGCCTATCCCCACCGGCCGCGGCGGCCGGACAAGGATTGGCGGCCGGGCAAGCCGCCCGCGCCGGTCGGGCCCAAGCCGCAATCGATCAGCGACGAACAGGATGATCGGCTGGCGATTTGCGTGCTGCTGCTGCTGGTTGCGGGGCATCCGACGCTGGCCGAGGAGGTCGGCGAGGGCTTCGCCATGATCGAGATCGCCGATTCGCGACTCGATTCGCTGCGCCAGACCCTGCTGTCGCGAATCGGTGATTCGCGGCCGGGCGAATCGGACGGACTTGATTCACAGCCGACTCAGTCCTACCTCACTGTTCCCGAGGCTGATGGGCTGCCGCCGGCCTTGGTCGACCGCATTCGCAGGAAATGGCCCTTCACCCGGCCGGGGACGTCTCTCGATGAGGCGCGCGCCGGCTGGGCTATGGTTATGGACCATATCGAATTGCGCGCTCTGAAGCGCGAATTCGCCGATGCGGCCAGGGATATGGGACGGCAGGGCACGGAGGCTGCGCTGGAACGCTGGCGCGGACTGCGGCAGGAGATCGAGCGGCGGCAGGCGATGCCGGGCGGGTTGTGACCCGCCACTGAGGATGAAATGGATGCCGCGACGCGGCGGGACACGGCCAATTCCGAGTCGTGGCCCTTCCTTGCGTGCGGAACCTTAGGTATGAGAGCCAGCTTCGGGTCCCTTTTGGCGATAGGGTTTCCGACGGCGGCGGGCGAAGGGGCACGGGTGCAGATGGCGACCAAGACAGCGACGGCAGCGGATTCGGCCGAGACGCGCGAGGAAAGCGCGGACGGCGCCATGATGGACGCGACGGTCCAGGCGGTGAAGAAGCTTATCGCCAAGGCCAAGGAGCGCGGCTACGTCACCGTCGACGAGCTGAACGCCGCCTTGCCGCCGGATTCGACCTCGTCCGAGCAGATCGAAGACGTGATGGCCGGCCTGTCGGAGATGGGAATCAACGTCGTCGAGAGCGAAGAGTCGGACGACGCTGCCGCGACCAGCAGCGAGTCCGACGGCGAAGGCCGGAATGCTGGCAATCTCGATGACGACGATGTCGGCCGCACCGACGACCCCGTGCGCATGTATCTGCGCGAGATGGGATCGGTCGAGCTGCTGTCGCGCGAAGGCGAAATCGCTATCGCCAAGCGCATCGAGGCCGGCCGCGAGATGATGATCGGCGGCATCTGCGAGAGCCCGCTGACCATCCGCGCCATGATCGATTGGCATTCTTCCCTGAAGGACGGGAAGATGTTGCTGCGTGACATCATCGACCTCGACGCCACCTACGGCGCCAGCCCCGAGGGCGAGGCGCTGGCGATGAGCGCGGCCGCGGCAGCGGCGGAGCCTGAAGCCGAGGCCGAGACCGAGGGTGAAGGCGACGCGGCCGGCGGATCTGCCGACGAGGATGACGGCGGCATCTCGCTCTCCGCGATGGAAGAGCAGCTGAAGCCGCACGTGCTCGAGACCTTCGAGGCGATCGAGCAGACCTATCAGAAGATGCACAAGCTGCAGGAGCAGCGGCTTGGCCAGATCCAGAAGGGTGAAGCCCTCTCCAAGCAGTCGGATTCGAAATACGACAAGCTGAAGGAGGACATGGTCCGGTTGATGGAGGTGGTCCACCTCAACAACGTCCGGATCGAACAGCTGGTCGAACAGCTCTATGGCCAGAACCGCAAGCTGATGGGCCTCGAAGGCCAGCTGATGCGGCTGGTGGTCGAGGGCGGGGTCAGCCGCGAATCCTTCCTGCAGCATTATTTCGGGCATGAGCTCGACCCGAACTGGCTCGAGCGGGTGCGCGGGCTGGACAAGAAGTGGGCGAAGTTCTCCGAGAAGAACGGCAGCGCTGCCCAGCGGGTGCGCGGCCAGATCAGTCAGGTCTCGGACGAGGTCGGCCTGCCGATCTCGGAATACCGCCGCATCGTCTCGACGGTGCAGAAGGGCGAGAAGGAGGCCGGGCGCGCCAAGAAGGAGATGGTCGAGGCCAATCTCCGTCTCGTGATCTCGATCGCCAAGAAGTACACCAACCGCGGCCTGCAGTTCCTGGACCTGATCCAGGAGGGCAACATCGGGCTGATGAAGGCGGTCGACAAGTTCGAGTACCGCCGCGGCTACAAGTTCTCGACCTACGCCACCTGGTGGATTCGGCAGGCCATCACCCGCTCGATCGCCGACCAGGCGCGGACCATCCGCATCCCGGTCCACATGATCGAGACGATCAACAAGCTGGTCCGCACCAGCCGCCAGATGCTGCACGAGATCGGCCGCGAGCCGACCCCGGAAGAGCTGGCCGAGCGGCTGCTGATGCCGCTGGAGAAGGTGCGCAAGGTCCTGAAGATCGCCAAGGAGCCGATCAGCCTCGAGACGCCGATCGGCGACGAGGAAGACAGCCATCTCGGCGACTTCATCGAGGACAAGAACGCGGTCCAGCCGCTCGACGCCGCGATCCAGGCCAATCTGCGCGAGACCACCACGCGCGTCCTGGCCTCGCTGACGCCGCGTGAGGAGCGGGTGCTGCGCATGCGCTTCGGCATCGGCATGAACACCGACCACACGCTGGAAGAGGTCGGGCAGCAGTTCTCGGTGACGCGCGAGCGTATCCGCCAGATCGAGGCGAAGGCGCTGCGCAAGCTGAAGCACCCCAGCCGCAGCCGCTAGCTGCGCTGCTTCCTCGACACCTGATCGGATCGTCGGTTTCGACAACGCACGGGCGGCCTTCGGGCCGCCCGTTTCGTTTGGGGCCTATGCCTCCGACGGCGGCAGCGGGTCGAACAGGTCGGGGTACCGCAGGGCCAGCTTCGGCAGCGTGAGCAGGATCTCGCCAAGATGGGCGCGCATCGCCGCGGCCGCGGCGTCCGGGTCGCCCGCCATCACCGCTTCGGCGTTGGCGGTGTGCTGGTCGACCAGCGCCGGCATCGGCGTGGTCTCGGGCATCGACAGGAACCGCACCCGGTCCATCTGCGGCTTGATGTCCTCGATGATCTGCCAGGCCGCCTGCCGGTGGGCGGCGTCAGCCAGCAGCCGGTGGAAGGCGTCGTCGAGGGCGAAGAACTCCTCCGGGTCCTTGGCCTGCGCCGCCCGCGCCTGTTCGGCCAGGTTGGCGCCGATGGCCGCCAGCGCCGTCCGGTCGGCGCCGCGCGCCACCTCGCGAACGATGGCGCTTTCCACCGCCACGCGGACGAAATGGGCGTCCTCGACCGCGGCGGGTGAGATCTTCACGATCAGGGTGCCGCGCTGCGGCAGGATGCGCACCAGCCCGGCCTTGCCCAGCTTGATGAAGGCCTCGCGCACCGGCTGGCGGCTGATGCCCAGCCGGGTGGCGATGTCCTGCTCCGACAGCATCTCGCCCGGCCGGAGGTGCATGGTCACGATGGCCCGGCGCAGCGCCTGCACGACCTGCTGGGCGATGGGCTCCGCAGTGTGCTCCAGATCGATGGCGAAGACGGCGGTCATGCCCCTCTCTACCATGCCGGCCGGATGTTGCCGAGATCGAACCACCATACTAGTGTCACAGGGATGCCGCCGGTGTCGATCGGCGCTGCCGCAGGACCGATAGGGGAAGCGCTGCCGATGCCGTTCCAGGATCATGCCGGGCCGCGGAAGGCCTGCCGCTCGTGACCATCGTCCATCCGGCGTCCCCGCGGCGCCCGGGGGCGTCCGCGCGACGCCTCGGGGCGGCGGCGCTGGCCAGCCTGCCCGCCTCGGTGGCGCGGCCCACCTATGACCGCGCCGCGATCGTCACCGGCATCGTCCATCTCGGCATCGGCGCCTTTCACCGCGC
>NZ_JBYRFX010000420.1:0-3106 GCF_057815775.1 Inquilinus sp. | reverse complement strand
GAGGGCGCGATAGAGCTCGAGCGTGTGCACGCCGGGGATGCCGAAGGCGGTGTCGACGCCGCTGCGGGTGAAGGCATCGATGATCGCCTGCGCGCAATTGTCAGCCATGAAACCTCCAGCCCCGATCTCGACTCGTGTTGCTGCAGAGACTGCCGCGCCGGCGGGCGGATGACCACCCCTGCGGCGGTCAGGGCAGGTTTCCACCGCCGACCGCCATGCTACCGTCGGCTTCACCCATCATCGGAGGACGCCATGCCGCTGGAAACCGAGGTCGCGACGCATTACGCCCGGGACGGGCTGGAGACGGCGATCCTGGCGGCACTGCGCGAGGCCGGCAAGGATCCGGACCGGCTGGTGCCCGCCGATTTGTCGCCGGTTGATGAATTCCATGTCGGCGGGCGCGAGGCGACCGTCGAGCTCGCCGGGCGCATGGGGCTGGCGCCGGGCCAGGCCCTGCTGGACATCGGCAGCGGCCTCGGCGGCGCCTCGCGCCATTTCGCCGGGGACCATGGCTGCCACGTGTCGGGGATCGACCTGACCGAGGATTATGTCCGGGTCGCCACCGCTTTGGCCCGCCGGGTCGGGCTGGACGACCGGGTGGACTACACCCAGGCCAGCGCCCTGGCCCTGCCCTTCCCTGCCGGCCGCTTCGACGCGGCGACGCTGATGCATGTCGGCATGAACATCGCCGACAAGCCGGCCCTGTTCGCCGAGGTGCGGCGGGTGCTGAAGCCCGGCGCGGTGTTCGGGATCTATGACGTGATGCGCATCGGCGATGGCGACCTGGCCTATCCAGTGCCCTGGGCGTCCGGGCCGGAGACCAGCGCCCTGGCCACCCCGGCCGATTATCGCCGCGCCCTGGCCGATGCCGGCTTCGCCGTCACCGCCGAGCGTGACCGGCGCGACTTCGCCATCGACTTCTTCCGCCGCCAGCAGGCGCGGACGGCCGAACAGGGCCGGGCGCCGCTGGGGCTGCATCTGGTGATGGGGCCGGAGGCGGGCCGCAAGATCGCCCATCTCGCGGCCGCCATCGAAGCCGGGGTGGTCGCGCCGGTCGAGATGATCTGCCGGGCGACCTGATCCGTTCAGGCTGTTGCTTCAGATAGCCGGCCGCGCACGGGCCGCGTGCCGCGGCCGATCGCCAGCACCAGGAAGGCGGTGGCGACGCAGATCAGCCCGGCGATGACGAAGGAGGCGAGATAGCCGTCCAGCGCCGAGCGCATCACCCCGGCGCCGAAGGCCGCGGTGGCCGCCCCTGCCTGATGCGCCGCGGCGATCCAGCCGAACACGACCGGCGCGTCGTCCTTGCCGAAGGCGTCGTTGGTCAGCTTCAGCGTCGGCGGCACGGTGGCGATCCAGTCCAGCCCGTAGAACAGGGCGAAGACGGAAAGGCCGTAGAAGCTGTAGCCGGAGAACGGCAGGTAGACCAGCGACAGGCCGCGCAGCCCGTAATACCAGAACAGCAGCCAGCGGCTGGAATAGCGGTCGGACAGCCAGCCCGAGGCGGTGGTGCCGAACAGGTCGAAGATGCCCATGGCGGCCAGCAAAGCGGCGCCCGTGGTGGCCGGGATGCCCTGGTCCAGGCAGGCCGAGATCAGATGGGTGCCGATCAGCCCGTTGGTGGTCAGGCCGCACACGAAGAAGCTGCCGGCCAGCAGCCAGAAGTCGCGCACCTTGGCGGCGCGGCCGAGGATGCGGAAGGCGGTCACGATGGGGTTGCCGGTGGCGGCGGCCGGCGCGGCGCCCGGCGCTTCGCCATAGCGGCTGAGGCCGATGTCCTGCGGCCGTTCCGGCAGCAGCAGGTAGACGATCGGGAACACGCCGGCGGCGACGGCGGCCACGGTCCAGGCCACCGGCTTCCAGCCATAGGATTCGACGATCGTGGCCAGGATCGGCAGGAACACCAGCTGCCCGGTGGCGGAGCTGGCGGTCAGCAGGCCCATGACCAGGCCGCGCCGTTCGTGGAACCAGCGGTTGACGATGGTGGCGCCCAGCACCATCGCGGCGATGCCGCTGCCGAAGCCGACGAAGATGCCCCAGGTCAGCACCAGCTGCCATTCCTGGGTGATCAGGGTCGAGGCCGCGACCGCGACGGCCAGCAGCGCCAGGGCGAACAGCACCACCGGCCGGATGCCGAAGCGCTGCATCGCCGCGGCGGCGAACGGCCCCATCAGCCCGTACAGGAAGATGTTGACGGCGATGGCGAAGGAGATCGCGCCCCGGCTCCAGCCGAAGGCGTCCTGCAGCGGCACGATCAGGATGCTGGGCGTGGCCCGGACGCCGGCGGCGGACAGCAGCACGAGGAAGGCCAGCCCTGCGGCGATCCAACCGTAATGCATCCGGCCCGACAGGAGGCGGGCGACCAGGGTGATCATCGGCAATCCTCTTCCGAAACAGGCGGTCCCGTCACCGTGACTGATAACGGTGCGACTGGACAACAGCCCCAGCCCGGCCCAAATGTAACCGATCGGTTCGTCGGCTGCCAAGAGGTACGAACCGATCGGTTACATGTCAAGTCCGAGAGGTGCGGTCATGTCGAAATCGAAGACGGTCGGTGGGCCGCAGGACGAGGCATCGCCGGTGCGGGCGCGCGACCGGATCTTCGCCGCGGCCGACAATCTGTTCTATCGCCAGGGCATCCGCGCCGTCGGGGTCGACGCCATCGCCAAGGAGGCAGGGGTCGCCAAGATCAGCCTGTACCGCAACTTCCCCTCCAAGGACGACCTTGTCGTCGCCTATCTCGACGACCGCAACGTCGATTACTGGCGGCGCTGGGACCGGGCCTTCGCCAAGCATGAGGGCAATCCGCGGGCCCAGTTGCGCGCCATGATGGAATATCTGGCCGACCGCACCACGGCGATGGATTACCGCGGCTGCCCATTCACCAACGACGCCACGGAGTTCCCGGAGCCGGGCCACCCCGGCCGCCGGGTGTCGGAAGCCAACAAGCGCGAGCTGCGGCAGCGCCTGCTGCACTTGGCCGAGGCGCTGGGCTCCCCCGAGCCCAAGGTGCTGGCCGACAGTCTGGTGCTGCTGGTCGAAGGCGCCTATTCGATCAGCCAGACCATCCGCGGCCCGGACGGACCCGGCAAGGCCATCGTCTGGG
>NZ_JBYRFX010000419.1:0-1885 GCF_057815775.1 Inquilinus sp. | reverse complement strand
CGCAGCGGCTGGAAGAAATCCGGCGCCATCAGCAGCACGAACAGGCCGCTGAACAGCGTCAGCCCCGGCGCGGTGCCCCAGCCGATATGGCCGAGCAGCCCGAGCCCGATATAGGTGGCGACCACGGCGACCGCGACCGAGGCGAAGAATTCCAGGCTGGCCGAAGACAGGAAGGCGATGCGCAGCACCCGCATGGTGCGGTCGCGGAAGGCATCCGCCGCCTGGGCGATGTTGTCGACCTCGGCCTCGGCCCGGTCGAACAGCCGCAGCGTGGTCAGCCCCTGCAGCCGATCGAGGAAATAGGCGCTCATCCGTGCCAGGGTGCGGAACTGCTTGCGGCTTTCATCCGCCGCCTTCATGCCGATCAGCGCCATCATCAACGGCACGAAGGGGCCGGCGATGGTCAGGATGACGCCGGAGACCCAGTCGACCGGATAGACGGCGGCCAGGATCAGGATCGGCAGGATCATCGCCACCCGGCTCTGCGGCAGGAAGCGGGCGTAATAGCCGTCCAGCGCTTCGACCCGCTCGATCAGCGTCACCGCCAGGTCGCCGGTCTGCCGCTCCGCCCGCCAGGACGGGCCCAGGCTGTGCAGCCGGTCCAGCAGCTGGCGCCGCAGCCGGGTCTTGACCCGGGTCGCCGCCACCGCGCCCAGCGCCTCGGACGTCCAGGCGGCACCGGCGCGCAGCAGCGCCGCGGCCAGCAGTCCGGCGAACAGCGGCCACAGGCCGGCCAGGGTGACGCCCTCCATCAGCGCCCGCTGCAGGATCCAGGCGATCAGCCCGGCCTGGGCGACGCCGCACAGCCCCTGGGCGATGCCGGCCGCCGCGGTCAGGGCGATCGGTCCACGCGCCAATCCGGCCTGCCGCTTCAGCCAGCGGCCGGCGGCGCGGTCATCGATAGGGCGGGACGGGTGCGATGCCAAGACGGCGATGCTCCGGATGTTGCAACGGCGAGGTAGAGCGCCGGCCGCGCCGGGTCAACAGCACGAAGTGAAGCAGCTGTTTCGCAACGGTGCGGAATGTTGCCGCAAACCATAGCGCCGTTGCCGTGCCGAAAGGGGCTTCCCGGCCTCATCCCTTCGGCCAGGACCGGGGCCAGCCGCCTCACTTTCCTTGTCATGCCACGGCTTGACCGTGGCATCCAGGGGCGGCCAGAGCAGCTCTTCGTGGCTCCTGGATTGCCCGGTCGAGCCGGGCAATGACAAAAAAGAGAGGGCGGCTCTCGCCGTAGCCATCGAGCGCGGCCTCACCCCCGGCTCTTGGCGGCGATCTCGTAGACGTCGCGCGACAATTCGGGCGCGGCCAGGATGCGGTCCAGCTCCCCCTGCATCGCCGCCCGGCGGCCGGGATCGTGCCGCTGCCAGCGGCCGAGCGGCACCAGGATGCGGGCGGCCAGCTGCGGGTTGGCGGCGTTCAGCGCCAGCACCTGGTCGGCCAGGAAGGCATAGCCGGAGCCATCGGCCGCGTGGAAATGCAGCGGGTTGCCCATGGCGAGGTTGGAGATCAGCGCCCGCGCCCGGTTCGGGTTGCGCAGGGTGAAGGCGGGGTGGCGGGTCAGCGCCTTGATCGCGTCCAGCGTGCCGGGCAGGGACGAGGTCGCCTGCAGCGCGAACCATTTGTCGACCACCAGCGGCTCGTCCTGCCAGCGGTCGTAGAAGGCCTGCAGCGCCTCGGCCCGTTCCGGCACGTCGCGGTCGCGCAGCACGGTCAGCGCCGCCAGCACGTCGGTCATCGCCCCGCTGCCGCGGGCCTGGGCCAGCACGAGCGCCGTGGCCTCGGCATCGCCGGCGAGCAGGCCGAGATAGGACAGGCAGGCATTCTTCAGCGCCCGCTTGCCGACCGCGGCGGCCGAGACCTCGAACGTCCCATGGTCCTCATTGGC
>NZ_JBYRFX010000418.1:0-2038 GCF_057815775.1 Inquilinus sp. | reverse complement strand
CGAGGAACTCGGCCGCGCCATAGGTCCGGCCGAGGGCGACGCCGCCATACCAGGGCCAGATCGCCATGTCGGCGATGCTGTACTCGCCGCCCGCGACGTATTCGCTCTCGGCCAGGCGCCGGTCGAGCACGTCGAGCTGGCGCTTCGACTCCATGGCGTAGCGGTTGATCGCGTATTCGATCTTGACCGGGGCATAGGCGTAGAAATGGCCGAAGCCGCCGCCGAGGAACGGCGCGCTGCCCATCTGCCAGAACAGCCAGGACAGGGTTTCGGCCCGCGCCGGCCCGTCCTTCGGCAGGAAGGCGCCGAACTTCTCGGCGAGGTGGACCAGGATGGCGCCGGATTCGAACACCCGGACCGGGGTCGGGCCGCTGCGGTCCAGCAGTGCCGGGATCTTCGAATTCGGGTTGATGTCGACGAAGCCGCTGCCGAACTGGTCGCCATCGCCGATCTTGATCGGCCAGGCGTCGTATTCCGCGCCGCTGTGGCCCGCCGCCAGCAGCTCCTCGAACAGGATCGAGACCTTCTGGCCGTTCGGTGTCCCCAGCGAGTAGAGCTTGAAGGGATGCTTGCCGACCGGCAGTTCCTTGTCATGCGTGGGCCCGGCGATCGGCCGGTTGATGTTGGCGAATTGCCCGCCGCTACCCTGTTCCCAGACCCAGACCTTCGGCGGCGTGTATTCGGACGAACTGCTCATGCTCGATGCTCCCGATGGGGCGGCGTGTGAATCGCAATGCGCCCCGACCCTAGAACGCGATCGTTGCAGATAGAAGCGTTTCCGTTGCCATCGCGTTCACGTTCTGGGTTTGCCCCGTTCACAAGGCGACGGCGGCGCGTGATCCGCGGCGGTATAGCGCAGCAGCAGCCGGTTCAGCCGGCCCTGGCTGCCATCGGCGCTGAAATCGACGAAGGTCAGCACCACCTGGGCCGATGGGAGGCGCCAGAGCTGCGTCGCCACGCCGGCGCCGTCGACGCAATCCTGCGTCGGCGGGCCCATCCGGGCCGCGAGGTCGTTGACGAAGGATTGCAGTTCGGACGGGCCGGGGATCGGCGGCCGGCGCTCGAACAGGATCTGGGCCAGCCGGCCGCTGCGGCGGTCGATTTCCGGCAGCATGTCGAAGGCGATGCCGCCGACGACCACGTCCCGCATCAGCCAACCGGCGGTGAATGGTCCGAAATCCCGCGGCGGGGCCAGTTTCACCGCCTGCGGCAGCGCGGCGGCGACCTGGGCCGGCGTCATGCCCCAGGTCAGGCCCTGCCAGCCCTGGATGTCATCTGCGGCAGAGGCCGATCCGGCCAGGACCGCCAGCAGCAGCGCCACGCCGAGGCGGCGGAGCCCCATGGTATCGCGTCAGCCGCGATGGACGATGTGCGGCCGCGGCCCGTCCAGCCGGGGCCAGCGGATGAAGGCGATGGCCCAGACCACGAACACCGAGACCAGCGGTATCAGCAGCAGGATCGACCACAGCGGCGTCACCCGCGCCTTGACCAGCGCGTAGCCGGCGAAGCTCATCAGCATGACGATGTAGATGCCGATGACCAGGTTGGTGCCCCAATGCGGCATCATCCCCATCCAGGCCGGGCCGTAGATCGTCGTCAGGACATCCAGGATGTCGCTCACCGCTTGGCCTCCGCCGCCGCGATCGCCGGCCAGCGCCGGAACAGCAGCACCGCGAAGACCAGCATGATGCCGATGCTCGGCGCCAGCGCCAGCAGGGCCCAGGCGCGCGACAGGCCGGCGCGCTTCAGGATCAGCACGAAGGCCGGCAGCGTCAGCAGCGACAGCAGCAGGTTCTTCCCGGCCGGGCTGTAGATGAAGTCAGCGAAGGTCATGGATCAGGAAGCCGCCGCCGCGATGCGGGCCGAGGCCTTCTGGCGCACGCTGTCGGATTTCAGCTGGCCGCAGGCGGCCAGGATGTCGCCGCCGCGCGGCGTCCGGATCGGGCTGGCATAGCCGGCCTCCATCAGGATGTCGGCGAAGCGGTCGATCGCCTCCTTGGTCGAGCATTCGAACGGCGCGCCCGGCCACGGGTTGAAC
>NZ_JBYRFX010000417.1:0-8273 GCF_057815775.1 Inquilinus sp. | reverse complement strand
TGGTCGAGGCCGGGTTGCTGCTCTGCCTCGGCCTGCTCGGCCCGCTGCTGGTCCGGCCGGGCGGACCGGTGGTGCCGGCGGCGGTCGCCCTGCTGTGCTTCATCATGGGGCTGCAGAACGCCATCATCACCAAGATCTCGCAGGCGCGGATCCGCACCACCCACCTGACCGGCATGATCACCGATATCGGCATCGAGCTCGGCAAGCTGGCCTATTGGAACGGCGACGGGTCGTCCGGCCGGCCGCCGGTGGTCGCGGACCAGCAGAAGCTGCGGCTGCTGGCGTCGCTGGTGCTGATGTTCTTCGCCGGCGGCGTGGTCGGGGCCATCGGCTTCAGCCGGATCGGCTTCGTCACGACCCTGCCGCTGGCGGCGCTGGTGCTGTTCCTGGCGGTCGTGCCGGTGTGGGACGATGTCGCCCGGCTGCTGCGCCGGAGATAATCAGCCCTACAGCGGATAGCCGGCCAGGTATTTGCGGATCAGCGCGGCCTGGCTGCGGGCGGCGGCGTAATGCGGGTCGAGGGTCAGCACCCGTTCGAAGGCGGCCAGCGCGCCCGGATAGTCGCGGCCCAGGGTGCGGCACAGGCCAAGGCCGAACCAGGCGCCGAAATGGCGCGGCTCCAGCGCCAGCGTGCGGCCGATATCGCCGACCGCGCCGCCGCAATTGCCGCGCAGGAACCGGGTCACCGCCCGCCGGTCCCAGCCTTCGGCAAAGCCCGGCGCCCGTTCGACCAGGGCGGTGAAGGCGGCTTCGGCCACGGCGTAGTCATGCTGCTCCAGCGCGGTGTTGCCGCGGCCGAGCAGCTCGGCGGCCACGGGATCGGCCCCGTCATAGTCCAGCCAGGCGGTCCAAATCTCGCGCTCCAGGCGCTGCGCTTCCAGCGGGTCACCGGCCGCCTGCAGTTGGTCGAACAGGAGGTCGAGGCGCGTCGGCGGGTCCGCCGCCGAGAGAGTCCCGCACGGCGTCGCGAGAATGGCCGCCATCAGGGCCAGGATGCGCAACGCCTTCATGTTCAACAGATTGGCGCCGATTTCTCAGAAGACAACGTCAAATGATGCAGTTGTCGATTGATCGCCCTGCATCCGGTGCAAGGGTCCACGTCGCATCGACATCGCGTCGCAGCCGGCTATAGTCGCCGGGTCGACCGGATCGCTTCCGCCGGCCACGCAGGACTCCTCGCCCGAAGCTCGCCTGCGTTCCCGTGCCCAGCTTCGGGTGATCGTCATGCGATGATTGCCCCATGAACGCCCTGCCCGGCCCCTTCCCGTCTGGCCATTCCCCGTCCGGCCATTCCTTGCCCGGCCGGCGGCTGCTGCCGCTGATGCTGGTGATGTTCCTGATCGGCGCCGCCGAGGTGGTGGCCAGCCCGATGATGGCGCCTATGGGCGAGAGCTTCGGCGTACCGGCGGCCCGGATCGCCTGGATGCCGGCGGCCTACGCCCTGGTCTACGCCGTGTCCGCGCCGCTGTTCGGCCCGCTGTCCGACCGGCTGGGGCGCAAGGCCCTGCTGCTGCCGGCCCTGGTCGGCTTCGCCATCGCCAATGCCGGGATCGCCTGCGCGCCGCTGTTCGCCATCGCCCTGCCCTGCGCCGCCCTGGCCGGGCTGAGCGGTGCCGCCATGCAGCCGAACGCCATGGCGATCGTCGCCGACACGGTCGACGCGCCGCGGCAGCCGGCGGCGATGGGCCGGATCCTGGCCGGGCTGACCGTCAGCTTCGTCCTGACCCCGGCCTGTGCCGCCCTGGTCGCGGCGCGGCTGGACTGGCGCCTGGCCTATGCGGCGATGAGCGTGGCGGCCCTGCTGGCTGCCGCCGCCGTCGCCGCCATGCCGCTGCCCCGGCCGGGCCCGCGGCCCCGGATCGGCGTGGCCGGCAGCATCGCCGCGGCATTCCGCCAGGCCGGCGCGACGCCGCGGCTGCTGGCCACCTTCCTGTGGCTCGGCGTGTCGGTCGGGGTCATCACGGTCATGGCCGAGATCCTGCGCCGCCGCTATGGCCTGCCGACCGAGGGGCTGGGGCTGGCGATGGGCCTGTTCGGCCTGGCCACCATTACCGGCAACCTGCTGATCCCGCCGGTGGTGCGCTGGCTGGGCAGCCCGTCGCGGGCGGTGCTGGCCGGCATTGCCGGCACCATCGCCGGCATCCTGGCGCTGGGCGTGCTGCCGCCCCTGCCGGTGCCGCTGGCGGTGGCGGCCGCGGCGCTGTGGGCGCTGGGCTATGGCATCGCCGGGCCGACGCACCAGGCGGTGCTGGCCGGGATGGCGGCGCCGCTGCGCGGCACCCTGGTCGCCCTGACCGCCAGCCTGCTCAATCTCGGCATCGTCGCGGTCGCCTTCGGCGCCGGCCGGTTCTTCGACACGCTGGGCATCGAGGCGACGATCGGCGCCGCCGCCGTGGCCGTGGTCGCCGGCTTCGGCCTGCTGCTGTCGGTCGAATGCCGTAGCGCCCGCCCCGCGCCGGTGTAGGCCGGCCCCCAGCCAATTCGTCTGCGTCGCGGGGCGCCGGGACGGCCTGGCTCCGGTCCGCTATGATACCGGGACACCGTGTCGCCCCGCCGGGCGGAACAAAGCCCGGGGTATGGTTCTTTCCCAGACCTGTGACGTTACAGCGGAGACCGAAATGGCGGCAGCGACAGGGCACCCGGACGCAGTGCCCACCCCAGCCCCCGACGGCAGCGAAGGCAAGGCCACCGGCAAGCAGCACCGCAGCCGCGCCGAAGGCCGGTTCAAGGGCCCTGCCTTGCGGATCGAGGACTATGCCGTCATCGGCAACTGCCGGACCATGGCGCTGGTCGGCCGCGACGGGTCGATCGACTGGCTGTGCCTGCCGCGCTTCGATTCCGAATCCTGCTTCGCCCGGCTGCTGGGCGACACCGAGAACGGCCATTGGCAGATCGCGCCGGATGGCGATGTCGCGGTCCGCACCACCCGCCGCTACCGCGACAACACCCTGGTGCTGGAGACCGAGTTCGAGACCGACCAGGGCACCGTCGCCGTGATCGACTTCATGCCGTTCCCGCATCGCGAGGACGAGATCTCGATCATCCGCCTGGTCGAGGGCCGCAGCGGCAGCGTGCCAATGCGGATGGAGGCGTCGTTCCGCTTCGACTACGGCCGGATCGTGCCTTGGGTGCGCCACCGGCCGGACGGCATGGTTGCCATTGCCGGGCCGAACGGGCTGCGCTTCCGCTCGCCGATTGCGCTGCACGGCGAATCGATGAAGACGGTCGGCGACTTCACGGTCGAGGCCGGCGACCGCATCCCCTTCGTGCTGACCTGGTATCCCTCCCATCTCACGGAACCCGGGCCGCTCGACCCGATCCGCGCGCTGACCGACACGGAGACCTGGTGGCATGGCTGGGCGCAGCACTGCACCTATGACGGCCCCTATCGCGACATCGTGCTGCGCTCCGCCCTCACCCTCAAGGCACTGACCTATGCGCCGACCGGCGGCATCGTCGCCGCCGCCACCACCTCCCTGCCCGAGGAGATCGGCGGCGAGCGCAACTGGGACTACCGCTACTGCTGGATCCGCGACGCGACGCTGACCCTGTACGCCCTGCTCGGCGCCGGCTTCACCGAGGAGGCGGCGTCATGGCGCGACTGGCTGCGCCGTGCCGCGGCGGGCCGGCCGGAACAGCTGCAGATCATGTACGGCCTGGCCGGCGAACGCAGGCTGACCGAGCTGGAGATCCCGTGGCTGGCCGGCTATGAGGGCAGCAAGCCGGTGCGGATCGGCAACGGCGCCCATGCCCAGCTGCAGCTCGACGTCTATGGCGAGCTGCTGGACGCCATCCACGCCGCCCGCAAGAAGCATTTGACCCATCCCAGCGACGGCTGGCGGGTGCAGCGCGTGCTGCTGGGCTATCTCGAGAAGATCTGGGACAAGCCGGATGAGGGCTTGTGGGAGATCCGCGGCCCGCGCCGGCATTTCGTGCACAGCAAGATGATGGCCTGGGTCGCCTTCGACCGGTCGATCAAGGCGGTCGAGCAGTTCGGGCTGGAGGGGCCGGTCAAGGTCTGGCGGGCC
The DNA here is from genome assembly GCF_057815775.1 of Inquilinus sp. Taxonomy (NCBI): domain Bacteria; kingdom Pseudomonadati; phylum Pseudomonadota; class Alphaproteobacteria; order Rhodospirillales; family Rhodospirillaceae; genus Inquilinus; species Inquilinus sp. Next base: position 4,245 of record NZ_JBYRFX010000417.1, on the reverse strand, counting down.
CTGCGCGACCGCATCCATGCCGAGATCTGCGCCAAGGGCTTCTCCGAAAAGCGCAACAGCTTCACCCAGTCCTACGGGTCGGAGATGCTGGACGCGGCACTGCTGCAGATGCCGATGGTCGGCTTCCTGCCGCCCGACGACTCCCGGGTGGTCAGCACGGTCGAGGCGATCGAGCGCGAGCTGACGATCGACGGCCTGGCCCGCCGCTATGAGACGGAATCGGGCGTCGACGGGCTGGCCGGCGAGGAAGGCACTTTCCTGGTCTGCAGCTTCTGGCTGGCCGATGCGTTGGCGATGATCGGCGCCGTCGACCGCGCCACCGTGCTGTATGAGCGCCTGCTGGGCCTGGCCAACGATGTCGGGCTGCTGGCGGAGGAGTACGACCCGATCGCCAAGCGGCAGCTCGGCAACTTCCCGCAGGCCTTCAGCCATATCGGCGTCATCAACACCGCGCTGAACCTGGCGATGCTGCGCGGCCCGGCGGAGGATCGCAGCGAGGACGGGCACGGCACCGCCGAACATGGCACCACCGAACATGGCGCCTCTGCGACCGATACGCGGTGATATCCGCGGAAATCCGGGTTAGTCTCCGCGCTTCGACCTTGGAAGCCCTGTGATGACCGACCTTTTGGACGCCGAGACCGAGACCCCCGCCGAAGCCGTTGGCGACCTGATGCGCCGCCTGGGCACGGGCGCCCGCGCCGCGGCCGCCGTGCTGGCCCTGGCGCCGCGACCGCAGAAGGATGCGGCGCTGGCGGCTGCGGCGGCGGCAATCCGCGATGACCGGGCGGTGATCCTGGCCGCCAATGCCGAGGATCTGGCGCTGGCGCGGCAGAACGGCACCAGCCCGGCCTTCATCGACCGCCTGGTCCTGGACGACAAGCGGATCGAGGCGATCGCCGTGGGGCTAGAGGCGGTGGCGGCCCTGCCCGACCCGATCGGCGACGTGCTGGCCGACTGGACCCAGCCGAACGGCCTGCGCTTCCAGCGGGTGCGGGTGCCGCTCGGCGTCGTCGGCGTGATCTTCGAAAGCCGGCCCAACGTCACCGCCGATGCCGCGGCGCTATGCCTGAAGGCCGGCAATGCCTGCATCCTGCGCTGCGGCTCGGAAAGCTTCCACAGCTCGACCGCCATCGCCGCCGCGATCGGCCACGGGCTGAAGAAGGCCGGGCTGCCGCGCAGCGCGGTGCAGCTGATCCCGACCACCGACCGCGCCGCGGTGGGCGAGCTCTTGGGCTTGACCGAATTCGTCGACGTCATCATCCCGCGCGGCGGCAAGTCGCTGACCGCCCGGGTGGCGGCGGACAGCCGGATCCCGGTGCTGTGGCACGAGGACGGCATCAACCACACCTATGTCCATGAGGCCGCCGACCCGGAAATGGCGCGGCGCGTCGTGTTCAACGCCAAGATGCGGCGCACCGGCGTGTGCGGCGCCACCGAGACGCTGCTGATCGACCGCAGCGTCGCCGGCTCCATGCTGCGGCCGATCCTGGACGACCTGATAGAGGCCGGCTGCGAGATCCGCGGCGACACCGTGGTGCAGGCGATCGACCCGCGCGTCATCGCCGCCTCCGACACCGACTGGGACACCGAATATCTCGACGCCATCCTGTCGGTGAAGACGGTGGACGGGCTGGACGCCGCGATCGAGCACGTCAATCTGCACGGCAGCCACCACACCGACAGCATCATCACCGCCGACCCGACGGCGACGGAGCGGTTCCTGGACCGGGTCGACAGCGCCATCGTGCTGGTCAACGCCTCGACCCAGTTCGCCGATGGCGGCGAATTCGGCATGGGCGGCGAGATCGGCATCGCCACCGGCCGGCTGCATGCCCGCGGCCCGGTCGGCACCGAGCAGCTGACGAGCACCAAATACCTCGTCCGCGGCACCGGCCAGACCCGGCCCTGACGGCCGGCGCAGGAACACCCCCCGATTGCACCAGCAGGTTCTTCGCATCAGCCCCTCGACCGCTGCTTCTTCTCGTGACGGGAAGAACCCGCGGTGGTGATGTCCCCGCCCAACCCGCGCCATGGCCGGATCTGGGACGGCTGCCGGGTGGCGCTGCTCGGCGGCTCCTTCAACCCTGCCCATGCCGGCCACCGCCACATCAGCCTGGAGGCGATGAAGCGGCTGGGGCTGGACGCGGTGTGGTGGCTGGTGTCGCCGCAGAACCCGCTGAAGCCGGTGCAGGGCATGGCGCCATTCGCCGACCGGCTGGATTCGGCCCGCGCCGCCGCCCGGCACCACCCGCGCATCGTGGTCACCGGGATCGAGGCCGAGCTGGGCACCCGCTTCACCGCCGACACGCTGCAGGCCCTGGCCGCGAGGTTCCCGCGGACCGAGTTCGTCTGGCTGATGGGGGCCGACAACCTGGCGCAGATCCGGCACTGGCAGAAGTGGCGGAAAATCTTCGAGACCGTGCCCGTTGCCGTCTACGACCGGCCTTCCTATTCTTTAAGAGCGCTGTCGGGGTTGGCGGCGCGGCGATTTGCGACGGCGCGGATCGACCAGGACCACGCCCGGACCCTGGCGGGAACGGCCCCGCCTTCCTGGGTGTTTTTCCTGGCAAAGCGCCATCCGGCCTCGGCCACGGCGCTGCGGGCGGCGCGAACGTCTCGCCACCCCCCGCCCGCCTCGTGGCGCTGACGCGCCGCGATCGCGTTGAGAAGCTCTTGGCGCTAGCCCGCCAAGAGATGGCACCGTTGAGAGACCACCGTGGCAGCGACACGCCGCGGCTATGTTAAGATCGACGTCGTACTGTTTTTGACCGCGACCACCGTGCAACCTTTGAGGTGAACGCCATACAACCGAACACCGAGACGCCCCGGGCCGAAGCCGGGCGTTTGCCGCCGGGTCTCGCAGCCAGCGTTGCCCGGCCCCTTCTCGAGACCGCCCTGACCTCGCTCGACGACGACAAGGCCGAAGACCTGGTCGTGATCGACCTGATCGGCCGGTCCTCCATCGCCGACAGCCTGATCATCGCCACCGGCCGCTCCTCGCGCCAGGTCGCCGCCATGGCCGACCATCTGATGGACCGGCTGAAGACGCTGGCCCCGGGCCCGATCCTGGTCGAAGGCCAGGCGCGCGGCGACTGGGTGCTGATCGATGCCGGCGACGTCATCGTCCACCTGTTCCGGCCCGAGGTGCGGGATTTCTACGCCCTCGAGAAGATGTGGGACGACGATGCCGAGCGCGTGACCCGCGTCGCCGCCACGGCTTGACCTGACGGCATGCGGCTGACCATCGCTGCGGTCGGCCGCGCCCGCCCCGGGCCGTTGCGCGACCTGTTCGCCGATTATGTCGGCCGGTCCGCCTGGCCGATCACGCTGCGCGAGGTCGAGGCCCGCAAGGGGCTGACGGGCGCCGCGCTCAGGCGTGAGGAAGCGTCGCTGCTGCTCGGCGCGCTGCCGGCCGGCGCCGCCACGGTGGTGCTGGATGAGCGCGGCCGCGACCTGGACAGCGCCGGTCTGGCCCGCATCCTGGCCCGCTGGCGCGACGAGGCCCGCGGAGACACCGCCTTCGTCATCGGCGGCGCCGACGGCCATGACGACAGCGTGCGCGACCGCGCCGACCTGCTGCTGTCCTTCGGCCGCCTGACCTGGCCGCACATGCTGGCCCGGGCGATGCTGGCCGAGCAGATCTACCGCGCCCAGACCATCCTGAGCGGACACCCCTACCACCGGGCGTGATGCGCCAGGCGGCGGCTACAGCACGAAGTCGCTGGCGGTCAGGGCGTGGTCGGAGATCACGTTGATGAGTCGGCACCGGCACCGCTGCGGAGCACGTCGCTGCCGTTGCTGCCGGACAGTGAATTGACGCCGTCGTCACCAGTCAGGATGTCGTTGAAGCCAGAGCCGACGACGTTCTCGATCCCGTGCCATTGGTGCCGGTGATGGTCAGTGACATGGAACACCCCTTCTGTCGCATCGGCGCCGCCGAAGCGTGCGATGGCCGGGACTATGCTCAAAGGCCGCGTGGGCCGTTAGGTCCAGATCGCGGCAACGCCGGATCGACGGCAGCTACAGCAGGAAGTCGCCGGCCACCAGGGCAGTGGCGGAATGGACGGTGATGGCGAAATCGGCCGTGCCGTCGCCATTGACGTCGCCCAGGACGGTGTAGACGCCCTCGCCGGCCGCCTGGACGATCACTTCATGCCCGGTGTTGGTGAAGGCACCACCCGCGGTGAAGGTGAAGGCCGTATCACCGTTGGCGCTGTTGCCGTCGGCATCGATCGGCCGCAG
>NZ_JBYRFX010000416.1:0-7582 GCF_057815775.1 Inquilinus sp. | reverse complement strand
GCCGAGCATCGTGCGACGTGAGAAACGAGCGGATTCCATGGCACCTCTCCTGTTCCTGTCTCTGGTGGCGCGCCGCTCGCCCGAAGGGCGGCGAAGCGTCCCGGTTTGTTGCGAGGCCGCTATTCGGCGGCCGTCTTGGCTGCACTGTCCTTCCAACGTTTCATGAGCGTGTTCGACGGCAGGCCTTCGTCAAAGGCCTTCTTCGCCGTCTCGACGCCGGCGGTCGGGTAGAGTTTTGCGTCGAGCACGCCGATCTGGACGAGCACCGAGGCCTGGTCCCAGTAGATGTGCTCCGCAACAAGCTTGTCGCCGCGGAAGCGGACGATCGCGACCAGCGGGATCTCGACATATCGGCCGGTCGGTGCCACGCCGGGCAGCATCCAGTCGATCTCGACGTCATGGGTGAAGCAGAACAGCATCTCGTCCACCAGCCGGTCGACCCCGACGGTGCGGCTGATCGGGATCAGTTTGGTGTCGGCCGGGGTCTTCGGGATGAAGTGGTTGGCGTAGAACTGGTACAGCTCGTCATGTCCGACGCCGCCGGTCATGGTCGGGATGTGGTTGACGTAAGGCTCGGCCACCATCGTCGCCATGGTGGCGCGGGCGTCGCGGGTGGCGAATTCCAGCGCGGTGTGCTGCTCCCACAGCGCCGGCAAATCGTAGCTCGGCCCCATCACCCGGCGGAACAGGGCCAGGCTGCGCGAATGGGCCATCAGCGACGCCGGCTTGTCGAAGCTCGCCCGCACCGGCACGTTGAAACCATGGTCGGCGCCGGGATAGACGAAGGTCTCGACATCGCTGCGGCCGGCGAAGGCGGCGGCGATCGCGTCCCGCGTCTGCGGCGGGATGTGGCTGTCCAGCTCCGGGAAGTGGAACACCATCGGGCAGCGGATCGCGGCGGCCTCGCCCAGCAGCGGCTCCAGCCCGGTGCCGTAATAGCTGACGGCCGCGTCGACATGGCTGCGCGCCGCGACGAGATAGGCCAGCCTGCCGCCCAGGCAGAAGCCGAGCGCGCCGACCTTGCCGCGGCATTCCGGCAGCCGGCGCAGCGCCGACAGGGCGGCCACGGAATCGGCGACGGCGCGGTCGACGTCCAGGCCCTCCCGCAGCGCGCGGGCGCGGGCGGCGCCGGCCTCGTCATAATCGAGCGAGACCTTGGCCTCCTGCCGCCAGAACAGGTCCGGCGCCAGCACGACATAGCCTTCCTCGGCATACAGGTCGGCGACCGCCTGGATGTGGGTGTTGACCCCGAAGATCTCCTGCAGCAGCAGGATCCCGGGGCCGGAGCCGGCGGCCGGCACGGCGAGATAGCCCTGGAAGCGGCCGCCGTCATCGGCCGTGATGTCGACCCATCTGCTGGTCATGACCCTGATCCCCGATTGGCTGTCCGGGAGCGCCTGCCCGGATATGGCTGGTCACGCTGAGAACGGCGAATCCGGGGGCGCCGGCCGAGGTCTCGGGCGGCACGGCATCCGGGGGCTGCATCTTCCGCGGTTATACTTTAAACTTAAAACAGATCGGGTGGCCACCAGCAGCGTTCAGGACCGAAGCGTGATGATCGACGCCGAGACCAAGGTCACCGACCGACCCAAGGACCACCACGTCGAGCTGCGGCTGTGGCTGCGGCTGTTGACCTGCAGCACGATGATCGAGCGCGAGATCCGGCGCCGCCTGGCCGAGAGCTTCGACACCACCCTGCCGCGCTTCGACCTGATGGCGCAGCTGTACAAGATGCGCGAGGGGCTGACGCTGGGCGAACTCAGCCAGCGGCTGATGGTGTCCAACGGCAACATGACCGGGCTGGTCGAACGGCTGGTCGAAGGCGGGCTGGTGGCGCGCGAGCAGTCGCAGGCCGACCGGCGCAAGCATGTCATCCGCCTGACCGCCGATGGCGAGCGCCAGTTCGCGGCGATGGCGGCGGCGCATGGCGACTGGATCGCCGAGATGATGGCGGGGATGGACACGCCGCAGATCGACCGGCTGATGGAGCTGCTGGGCCATGCCAAGGCCTCGGTCGCCGGCGCGACGGCGCCGCGGGGCCGGGCCAGGGCAGGATAACCACCCACCCCGGCCCGGGATAGCTCAGGCCGTCCGGGCGACGCGGGGGGCGGTGACCAGGTTGACCACGACCGCGACCACGATGTTGACGGCCAGCGCCAGCAGTCCGGAATAGACCGTGATGGTGCTGCCGCCGATGGTCAGCGCCTGCAGCGGCTTCAGGCCGTTCTGCCACACGACCCAGCTGCCGCCGAAGAAGCCGACCGCCCAGCCGGCCAGCAGCGCCGGGGCCCGGAACCAGCCGAAGAACAGGCCGAACACCAGCGCCGGCAGGGTCTGCAGGATCCAGACGCCGCCGAGCAGCTGCAGGTCGAGCGCGAACTGCGTCGGCAGGAAGACGATGACCAGGAGAGCGCCGACCTTGACCACCAGCGAGGTGACCTTGGCCACCTGCGCCTCGCCGGCATGGCTGACGCCGGGGTCGACATAGGCCTTCCAGAAGTTGCGGGTGAACAGGTTGGCGGCACCGATGCTCATCACCGCCGCCGGCACCAGGGCGCCGATGGCAATGGCGGCGAAGGCGAAGCCGGCGACCCAGCTGGGGAACAGCGTCTGGAACAGCGCCGGCACCACGTCGTTCGGGCTGGTGACGTTCAGGTTGGCGGCATGGCCCATGTAGCCGAGCAGGGCCAGCAGGCCGAGCAGCAGCGTATAGGCCGGCAGCAGCGCCGCGTTCTTGCGGATGGTGTTGACGCTGGCCGAGGCGAAGATGCCGGTCAGGGTGTGCGGATACATGAAGGCGGCGAGGGCGGAGCCCAGGGCCAGCGAGGCATAGGCCACCATCTGGCTGTCGCCCAGCAGGATGCCGCCCGACCCCTTGGCCTTGAACGCGTCATCGGCGACCTGGAACACATGGGCGTAGCCGCCGAGTTCCCACGGGATCAGCGCGATCGCGGCCAGCACCGCGATGTAGATCATGATGTCCTTGACGAAGGCGATCAGCGCCGGCGCGCGCAGCCCCGCCGAATAGGTGTAGATCGCCAGGATGATGAAGGCGATCGCCAGCGGCAGCTCACCGGTCAGGCCCAGCGCCTTGATCACCGCGGCCATGCCGACCAGTTGCAGCGCGATATAGGGCATCACGGCCAGGACGCCGGTGATGGCGACCGCCAGCTCCAGCGCGCGGGAGCCATACTGGCCGAACACCACGTCGCCGGCGGTGACGTAGCCGTGCTCCTTCGCGCGCTTCCACAGCTTGGGCATCACCAGGAAGACGAAGGGATAGACGATGATGGTGTAGGGCAGGGCGAAGAAGCCGTAGGCGCCGACGGCATAGACCAGGGCCGGCACCGCGATCACGGTGTAGGCGGTATAGAAGTCGCCGCCGACCAGGAACCAGGTGACCCAGGTGCCGAAGCGGCGGCCGCCCAGGCCCCATTCATCGATATGGGCCATGGTCTCGCCGCGCTGCCAGCGGGCGGCCAGGAAGCCCATCACCGTGACCAGGATGAAGAAGAAGGCGAAGACGGCGATGGCGACGAGGTCGAGCTCAGTCGTCATGACGCACGCTCCGATAGACGATCCAGATGATCAGGGCGGTCAGCGGCACCCAGGCGAACTGGTACCAGTAGAAGAATGGGAACCCCAGGATCTCCGGGTCGTGCCGGTTGTAGAACGGCACCCACAGAAGCCCGAGATAGGGCAGAAGCAGCAGCCACAGGGCCGGCCGCCGTGAACGCTCAGGCATGGATATGATCCTCCTCCACAGGCCCGGAGCCCCCCGGCGCCCGATCTGGCGCCACCCTGCCACCATGCGGCGAGAAGTGAATAGGAATTTGTACGGCGGCGGGGTTGCCGGCCGTGCCGCCGTCGATTCCTGCCGAGCACACCGCGCGGCAGATCGGATCGTGTCGATTGGCACGAATCGTGCGTAAGTCTGACGGAGCACAGAGGCATCATGTCGACACTGACCATCCGGCACGTCACGACCTATCGCTATCGGCAGCCGGTCGCCTTTGGCGAGCATCGGATGATGCTCCGTCCCCGCGACTCCCTCGATCAGAGAGTGATCGGGGCCAGCCTCGAGATCAGCCCGGAGCCGAGGAGCCTGCGCTTCGTTCAGGACGCGTTCGGCAATCACGTGGGGATCGCGCGGTTTTCGGGCCGCTCGAGCGAATTGTGCTTCGAGAGCACCGTGTGCCTCGAGCTTTCATCGCCGGACGCGGCCGGCCTCGATCTGAAGGACGCTGCGGGCACCTTTCCGGTCGACTACAGCGGCTGCAATTCGCCCGAACTCGCCGAGTGCATCGAACGCCAACAGCCCGATCCGGAAAACCAGGTCGGCCGCTGGGCGCGTCAATTCCTGCCGCCGGATGGGCCGATCGGCACGATCGAGCTTCTCACCCGGCTCTCGCATGGCATCAACCGCGGCTTCCTCTACCGGCGGCGGGAGGCGAAGGGGATCCAGCAGCCGGTGGAGACGCTGCGGCTCGGCCATGGCAGCTGCCGGGACTTCGCCATGCTGATGATCGAGGCGGCCCGTTCGCTCGGTTTCGCCGCGCGGTTCGCGTCCGGATATCTCGCCATCCCGTTCGACGAGCCGGAGGAGCCCGCCAGTGGTTCGGCCCACGGGTCGACCCATGCCTGGGCACAGGTCTATCTGCGGGGCGCCGGCTGGATCGACTTCGACCCCACCAGCGGCAGCGTCGGCAAGATCGGTCTCGTCACCGTTGCGGTCGTGCGGGATCCGGACCATGCGCTCCCGCTGCATGGCACCTTCACCGGGTCCGCGTCGGACCATCTCGGCATGGAGGTGCAGGTCAGCGTCACCTCCGGTGCGCCGGACGCGACCCGCACAACACATCAACGCGTCGTGTGCCCATAATTCGGGCAATTGGCTTGATCGACGTCTATCGCGGGCAAGAGACGTCGTCTTTTGACCATTGGAAGACCATGGAATAGGGATGCCGGATGAAGATCCGTGTCGGCTACGAACTGATCTACGACTTCCCGCAACCCACGCCGGTGATCATGGTCCTGGGGACCCACTTCACCCGGGCCTCCGACGTCATCGTGCCGGACCATCTGACCACCAGCCCGTCCGTGCCGATCACCCCCTACCGCGACGGCTTCGGCAATTGGTGCAGTCGCATCGTCGCCCCTGCCGGTCGGATTCGCCTGTCGGCGGATGGCGTCGTCCGTGACACCGGCCTGCCGGACCCGATCGTCCCGTCGGCGACCCAATCCGCGGTGGAGGATTTGCCGGGCGAGACCCTGATCTTTCTCGTCGGCAGTCGCTATTGCGAGACCGACCGCCTGTCCGACGTGGCCTGGACTCTCTTCGAAAAAACGCCGCCGGGGTGGGCGCGGGTCCAGGCGATCTGCGATTTCGTGCACCGCCACATCGCCTTCGGCTACGAGCATGCGCGCGCGACCAAGACGGCCTGGGATGCCTTCAACGAAGGCAAGGGCGTGTGTCGCGACTACGCGCATCTCGCCATCACATTCTGCCGCTGCATGAACATTCCGGCGCGGTATTGCACCGGCTATCTCGGCGAGATCGGCATGCCGCCGCCCTATGGCCCGATGGATTTTGCTGGCTGGTTCGAGGCCTATCTCGGCGGTCGGTGGTACACATTCGACGCGCGGAACAACATCCCGCGCATCGGCCGCGTGCTGATCGCCTTGGGCCGCGACGCGGCCGACGTGCCGATCACCCACACCTTCGGGGCCAACACGCTGGTCAGTTTCAGGGTCTGGACGGACGAAGTCGGCGAGGATCCGTCCCTGCTCTCCTGAGGCTGCCGGTCGCGGCGGGCGGACGAGGCCACGATCTCCCTCTGGTCGACTGAGCGACCGGCTGGGGCCTTCTTCAGCGGCGCCAGCATCTTCATATCGTCCCGGGCCATCGGCCAGCCGGGTGGAGCAAACACGATCTTGCTGCCGAGATGTTTCAAGCTTAAAGTATCTCGTGGAGGACAGCATGGCCGATCCGAACGGACTGAAGGGCAAGCATGCGCTGGTGACCGGCGGCGGCAGCGGCATCGGGGCCGCGGTGGCGGCCGCCCTGGCGGCGCGCGGTGCCACGGTGACGCTGATCGGCCGGACCGAGGCGCGGCTGGCCGACATGGTCGCCGCCGGCCGGGCCCATGGCTACGCCGCCGCGGATGTGACCCAGCCGGACAAGCTCGAAGCCGCCATCGCGCGACTCGTCGCCGATCATGGGCCGGTGGCGATCCTGGTCAACAACGCCGGGGCGGTCGAGACCGCACCCTTCGCCCGCACCGACCGGGCGATGTGGGACCGGATGATCGGCCTCAATCTCGGCGCGGTGTATGAGGCGACGCGGCTGGTGCTGCCCGGCATGGTCGAACGCCGCGACGGCCGCATCATCAACATCGCCAGCACCGCCGGCCTCACCGGCTACGCCTATGTCGCCGCCTATTGTGCCGCCAAGCACGGCGTGGTCGGGCTGACCCGGGCGCTGGCGCAGGAGGTGGCGGCCAAGGGCGTCACCGTCAACGCCGTCTGCCCCGGCTACACCGACACCGAGCTGGTGCGCGACAGCGTGTCCCGGATCGAGGCCAAGACCGGCCGCAGCCCCGACCAGGTGCTGGCCGAGCTGACCCGCGTCAACCCGCAGGGCCGGCTGGTGCGGCCGGAAGAGGTGGCGGCCGCCGTCGCCTGGCTCGCGGGCCCGGAGGCCGCCAGCGTCAACGGCATCTCGCTGCCGGTTTCCGGCGGCGAGGTCATGTGAGGGACAGGATGAGCCAGTTCGCCGTCACCGCACCGCTGGGCGAATACCGGGCGCAGCATTTCCTGTGGTCGGTCGAGGGCAAGGTGGCGACCATCACCCTGAACCGGCCGGAGCGGAAGAACCCGCTGACCTTCGACAGCTATGCCGAGCTGGTGGCGGTGTTCCGGGCGCTGGCGGCCGATGCCGATATCAAGGCGGTGGTGGTGACCGGTGCCGGCAGCAATTTCTGCTCCGGCGGCGATGTGTTCGAGATCATCGGCCCGCTGCTGGACCGCGACATGGCCGGGCTGCTGGAATTCACCCGCATGACCGGCGACCTCGTCAAGGCGATGCGCGCCTGCCCGCAGCCGGTCGTGGCGGCGGTCGACGGCGTCTGCGCCGGCGCCGGGGCGATCCTGGCCATGGCGTCCGATCTGCGGCTGGGGACGGAGCGCAGCCGCACCGCCTTCCTGTTCACCCGCGTCGGCCTGGCCGGCTGCGACATGGGCGCCTGCGCGATCCTGCCCCGCATCATCGGCCAGGGACGGGCGTCGGAGTTGCTGTTCACCGGCCGCAGCATGGGCGGGGCGGAGGCGGAACGCTGGGGCTTCCTCAACCGCCTGGTCGAGCCCGAGGCGCTGCAGGATGAGGCGGCGGCCCTGGCCCGCTCGCTGGCGGACGGCCCGACCTTCGCCCACGCCATGACCAAGCGGATGCTGCACCAGGAATGGGACATGGGCGTCGACCAGGCGATCGAGGCGGAGGCCCAGGCCCAGGCGGTGTGCATGCAGACCCGCGATTTCCGCCGCGCCTTCGACGCCTTCGCCGCCAAGGCGAAGCCGGTGTTCG
>NZ_JBYRFX010000415.1:0-1611 GCF_057815775.1 Inquilinus sp. | reverse complement strand
TTCAGAAATCCTTCGGCAGCGTCCTGGCGCTGAAGGGCGTCGACGTCGAGATCCGGCCGAACGAGGTGGTCGGGCTGGTCGGTGAGAACGGCGCCGGCAAATCCACCCTGATGCGCATCCTGGCAGGGGTGCAGCACCTGCCCGTCGCGCCGCAGCTCGCCCTGGGTCGGCTGCTGCACCCCTGCCAGGATGCGCATCAGGGTGGATTTGCCGGCGCCGTTCTCACCGACCAGCCCGACCACCTCGTTCGGCCGGATCTCGACGTCGACGCCCTTCAGCGCCAGGACGCTGCCGAAGGATTTCTGAAGCCCGATCGCCTGCAGCATGGCGTCACTTCACGATGCGAAGCTGCGACCGGTCGAGCGACAGCGCGACCGCGGCAATGATCATAAGGCCCTGGGCGGCCTGCTGCAGATAGGGCGGGATGCCCAGCAGCACCATGCCGTTGGCCAGCACCGACACGATCAGGATGCCGACCAGGGCGTTCAGCACGCCGCCCTGCCCGCCCATCAGCGAGGTGCCGCCGACCACCACCGCGGTGACCGTGGTGAACAGCCGGCCGGTGCCGATCTCGGCATTGGCCTGGCCCAGCTGCGCCGTCGCCAGCACGCTGGCCAGCCCGTAGAAGCTGCCGGCCAGGGCGAAGGCGATGATCTTGGTGCGCCGGATCGGCACGCCGGACAGCGCCGCCAGATCCTCGCCGCCGCCGATGGCATAGACGTGGCGGCCGAAGCGGGTGTGGTTCTGGATCACCCAGGCCACGAACAGGGCGCCCAGCGCGATCCAGACCGACAGCGGCATCCCGGCCAGGCGGGTCAGCGCCAGCGCCCGGATGGTCGGGTCGGTGATCCGCACCGTGCTGCCGCCGAGCAGGATGGTGGCGGCGCCGAGACCGATGAACCAGCTGCCGATCGTGACCATGAAGGACGGAATCTTCAGCCCGACATGGAGCACGCCGTTGAGCAGCCCCATGGCGGTGCCGGTGGCGATGGCGAAGAGCACCGCGACCAGCCCGAGATCCGCGCCGCCGCCGGAATCATTGGCGACCAGCAGCGCCAGGACGATCGACGCCACCGCCAGCACCCCTTCGATCGAGAGGTCGATGCTGCCGAGCAGGATGATGAAGGTGGCGCCCAGCGTCAGCACCAGCGGGATCGAGGCGGCGGTCGCCACCCGGACGAAGTTGCCGGTGCTGAGGAAGTTGGGGTTGGCCACGCCGATCAGCAGGCACAGCACGACCAGGACGATCAGCGGCGCCGCCAGCCGCAGCCGCCGCTGCAGCCGGGGGCGGCGGACGATCGCCCGCGACGGCCCGGTGGGGGCCGCCGCCGACGCGATGGGGGACTGCACGGTCACGACGAATCCGTCAGCCCGGCCGGACTTGGCCGGTCACCCGGCCCCAGAGGTCGGTGTAGTCGATCACCGGTTCGGCCGCGATGTTGGTCTTGATGAACTCGTCGACATTGTCCTTCGTCACGACGATCGCCTTGCCGTAGAATTCACGGTGCTCCGGCGGCTCCTTGGCCGGGTCGAACTTGCCGAGCGAGGCTTGGTACGGGATCGCCAGGCCCATGCTGCCCTGCCAGTAGGGATCGGACGACACCGTCGCAG
>NZ_JBYRFX010000414.1:0-23072 GCF_057815775.1 Inquilinus sp. | reverse complement strand
GTACCTATGGGGTAAGCGATCTCTACACCACCGGCAATCCGGCCGTCGTCGTCGATGGCGAAGTGCTGCCCTGGGGTGATTACTGGCCCAAGCTGGCCACCCAGACTGCCGGCGGCAATTCCCCTGACATCATCCAGATGGATTACCGCTTCATCGTTGAATACGCCAAGCGCAACGCTATCGCGCCGCTCGACGAATTCCTCGGCGGCGCGCTGACCCTGGACGATTTCGACGCTGACCAGCTCGAAGGCGGCAAGGTCGACGGCAAGCTCTATGGCATCAGCCTGGGCGCCAACTCGGTGGCCATGATGGTCAATACCGCGGCATTCGAGGAAGCCGGCGTCGCGCCCCCGACCCGCGACACCACCTATGACGATTTGCGGACCATGGGCGAGGCTTTCAAATCCGCCAATATCCGTGGCGGCATGAAGGTGATTGCCGATGGTTCGGGCACCGAGCCGATGCTGGACAACTGGATCCGCCAGCGCGGCAAGTCGCTCTACACCGCCGAGGGCCGGCTGGGCTTCGACGTGAAGGATATGGAAGACTGGTTCGGCTTCTGGCACGGGCTGCGCCAGAAGGGCGCGGTGCCGCCGGCCGATGTGCAGGCGCTGGACAAGAACGCGCCGGAAAGCAGCATGCTGGCCCTGGGCCGCGCCGCGGCGATCAGCACCAATTCGAACCAGCTCGTGGCGCACCAGGCGCTGGTCAAGTCCAAGCTGGACATGACCCTGCAGCCGAGCGGCGGGCCGGGCGCGAAGCCGGGCCAGTATCTCAAGCCGTCGATGCTGTGGAGCATCAGCGCCCGCAGCACGGTCGCCGAGCAGGCGGTGCGGGTGGTCAACTACTACGTGACCGACCCGGAGGCGGGGAAGGCGCTAGGCGTCGAGCGCGGGGTCCCGGCCTCGAAGGCGCTGCGCGATGTGGTCGGCCCCACGCTCGACGCGCAGAACAAGATCGCGCTCGACTACATCTCCTTCATCACCGACAAGGTCGGCCCCCTGCCGCCCTCGGCACCCAAAGGCGCCGGCGAGATCTCCTTCCTGCTGAAGCGGGTGAACGAGCAGGTCGGGTTCGAGCAGGCATCGCCGGCCGACGGCGCCCAGCAATTCGTCGACGAAGCCAACAGCATTCTCGATCGCGGGTGATGACATGACGGTTGCGGTGCAGGCCTCGGGCGGGGGAGCGGTGCGGACAGGACGGCGACGGCGGGTCGGGTCGCGCACCCTGTCCGGCTACCTCTTCCTGACGCCCTGGCTGATCGGCTTCGTCGGCCTGACCGCCGGGCCGATCCTGGTTTCGCTCTATCTCTCCTTCACCGATTTCGACCTGCTGCAGGATCCGCACTGGGTCGGGGCGGCGAACTACGTCCGGATCGCCACCGCCGATCCGAAGTTCCTGTCGTCGATGAAGGTCACGTTCCTGTACGTGCTGTTCTCGGTGCCGCTGAAGCTTTCCTTCGCGCTCGCCGTGGCAATGCTGCTGAACAAGGGCATTGCCGGGCTGCCGATCTACCGCGCCATGTTCTACCTGCCGTCGCTCTTGGGCTCGAGCGTCGCCATCGCGGTGCTGTGGCGCCAGCTCTTCGCCGGCAACGGGCTGATCAACCAGGCGCTGGCGCCGCTCGGCATCCATGGGCCCAGCTGGATCTCGAACCCGAACTACGCGCTGTCGACCATCATGATCCTCAGCGTCTGGCAGTTCGGGTCGCCGATGATCATTTTCCTGGCGGGGCTGCGCCAGATTCCGCGCGACCTGTATGAGGCGGCGGCGATCGACGGGGCCAAGCCCTGGCACAAATTCTGGCGGATCACCCTGCCGCTCTTGACCCCGGTGGTGTTCTTCAACGCCGTGATCCAGACGATCGAGGCGTTCAAGGCCTTCACCCCGGCCTTCATCATCAGCGAGGGCACCGGCGGTCCGGTCGATTCCACGCTGTTCTACACGCTGTACCTCTACCAGGAGGCGTTCAGCTATTTCCGCATGGGCTATGCCTCGGCGCTGGCCTGGGTGCTGGTCGTGATCATCGCACTGTTCACCGCCTTCTCCTTCCTGTCGGCACGCTACTGGGTGCACTACGATGAGTGACATCGCTCTCGGCGGCCAGGCCCGCCGGCCGTTCAGCCGGTCGCTGCTGATCCACATCCTGCTGGGCATCGCGTCGCTGGCGATGCTGTATCCGCTGCTGTGGATGCTCTCCAGCTCGTTCAAGGACGACAGCCAGATCTTCTCGACCACCTCACTGTGGCCGGAGGGGTTCAGCCTCGATGCCTATATCCGCGGCTGGAGCGGGCTGGACATCAGCTTCGGCCGGTTCTTCTGGAACTCGGCGGTGATCTCGGTGCTGTCGGTGATCGGCAACGTCCTGGCCTGTTCGCTGACCGCCTTCGCCTTCGCCCGGCTGCAGTTCCGGGGCCGCAACTTCTGGTTCGCGCTGATGCTGGGCACGCTGATGTTGCCCTATCACGTCACGCTGATCCCGCAATACGTGCTGTTCCAGCAGCTCGGCTGGATCGACACCTTCCTGCCGCTGATCGTGCCGAAATACCTCGCCTCCGACGCGTTCTTCATCTTCCTGATGGTGCAGTTCTTCCGCGGCATCCCGCGGGAACTGGACGAGGCGGCGATGATGGATGGCTGCAGCGCCTGGAAGATCTACTGGCGGATCATCATGCCGCTGTCGACGCCGGTGCTGGCGACCGCCGCGATCTTCTCGTTCATCTGGACCTGGGACGATTTCTTCGCACCCTTGATCTACATCAACGACATGGGCTCCTACACCGTCCAGCTCGGACTCAGGACCTTCGTCGATTCCACCGGCAAGTCGGATTGGAGCGGGCTGTTCGCCATGTCCGTCCTGACGCTGCTGCCGGTGTTCCTGTTCTTCCTGTTCTTCCAGCGCCTCCTGATCGAAGGCGTGGCCACCACCGGCATGAAACGCTGATCCGGGATCCCTCGATGACCATTCGCTTCGCCGCCATCGGCATCAACCACAACCACATCTTCGGCCAGGTCGACGCCCTGCTCGACGCCGGGGGGACGTTCGTTGCCTTCCACGCGCCGGAGGAGGAGTTGGCGGTGCCGTTCCAGGCCCGCTACCCGCAGGCCAAACGCGTCGCCGACCCGCGCGCCATCCTGGACGACCCGTCGATCGCGCTGGTCACCTCGGCCGGCATTCCGGCCGACCGGGCACCGCTGGGCATCGCTGTGATGCGGGCGGGCAAGGACTATCTCTCGGACAAGCCGGGGATGACCTCGCTCGACCAGCTGGAAGAGGTGCGGCGGGTGCAGGCCGAAACCGGCCGGATCTATTCGATCTGCTACTCCGAGCATTTCCAGACCCGCTCCACCGTCAAGGCGGGCGAGCTGGTGCAGGCCGGCGCCATCGGCAAGGTGATCAACACGGTCGGGCTCGGCCCTCACCGGCTCAACGCGCCGTCGCGCGCCGGCTGGTTCTTCGAACGGGCGCGCTATGGTGGCATCCTGACCGACATCGCCTCGCACCAGTTCGAGCAGTTCCTGTTCTTCGCCGGCACGCTCGATGTCGAAATCGCCTCGGCCTCCGTCGCCAACCGCGGCAATCCTGATACACCGGGGCTGCAGGATTTCGGCGAGGCGCTGCTGCGCAGCCCGGACGCGACCGGCTATATCCGGATCGACTGGTTCACGCCCGATGGGCTGCCGACCTGGGGCGACGGGCGGCTGACCATCCTCGGCACCGAAGGCTATATCGAGCTGCGGAAATATGTCGACCCGACCGGCCAGCCGGGCAGCGACCATCTGATCCTGGTCGACGGCAAGGGCATGCAGCGGATCGACTGCAGCGCGGTCGAACTGCCCTTCGGCCGGCAGCTGATCGCCGATGTCCTGAACCGGACCGAGACGGCGATGACCCAGGCGCATTGCTTCAAGGCGATGGAACTGGCGCTGAATGCCCAGATCATGGCCGAAGCCTCCGAAGCCACTTTCCTGCGCCGGAGGGGCTGAGCATGACCATTTACAACGTCGCCATTGTCGGCCTCGGCATCGGCCGCAGCCACATCGCCGAGGGCTATGCCGTCCACCCGGACAAGTTCCGGGTCGAGGCGATCTGCGACCTGAATTCCGAGCGGCTCTCGGTCATCGGCGATGATTTCGCCGTGCCGGTGCGGACCAACCGCTTCGACGAGATCCTGGCGATGCCGGAGATCGACATCATCGACATCTGCACCCCGCCCAACGTGCATGTCGACCAGATCCTGGCGGCGCTGGCGGCCGGCAAGCAGGTGATCTGCGAGAAGCCGCTGGTGGGGTCGCTCGCCGATCTCGACCGGGTGGCGAAGGCCGAGGCCGCCGCCCGCGGCCGGGTGATGCCGATCTTCCAGTACCGCTATGGCGACGGCCTGCAGAAGGCCAGGCGCATCGTCGAGGCCGGCATCGCCGGCAAGGCCTATCTCGCCACGGTGGAAACGGCCTGGAAGCGCGGCGCCGACTATTACGCCGTGCCCTGGCGCGGCAAGCTGGAGACCGAGCTGGGCGGCGTGCTGCTGACCCATGCCATCCATTCGCACGACATCATGACCTATCTGCTGGGGCCGGTGGCCTCGGTCTTCGCCCGCACCACCACCCGGGTGAACCCGATTGAGGTCGAGGACTGCGCCGTGGCCAGCCTGGCCATGGCAGACGGTTCGCTGGTCTCGCTCGCCGCCACGCTGGGGTCGCAGGTCGAGATCAGCCGGCTGCGCTTCTGCTTCGAGAACGTCACCTTCGAAAGCGGGCTGAAGCCCTATGCCCCGGGCGACGCGCCCTGGCAGATCATCCCGGCCTCGCCCGAGATCGAGCTCCGGATCGAGGGTGCCCTGGCCGATTGGGAGACGGTGCCGTCGCGCTTCGCCGGCCAGCTCGGCCGCTATCACGCGACGCTGGAACGGGGGGAGGCACCGCCGGTGACGCTCGATGACGCCCGCCGGTCGCTGGAGCTGGCGACGGCGCTGTTCCATTCCGCCGAAACCGGGCAGGTTGTCGACCTGCCGATCCGCCCCGACCATCCAAAATACGCGGATTGGCGCCCGCAAGCGAAGTCTGCCCGATGACCCTCCAT
The DNA here is from genome assembly GCF_057815775.1 of Inquilinus sp. NCBI lineage: Bacteria > Pseudomonadati > Pseudomonadota > Alphaproteobacteria > Rhodospirillales > Rhodospirillaceae > Inquilinus > Inquilinus sp. The sequence continues at coordinate 17,992 of NZ_JBYRFX010000414.1, read as the reverse complement.
CCAGACCGTCTGTTCTCGTCCGACCCGACCCAGCGCGGTATCGCCCGCCGCCTCTATGCCGAGGTCGCCGGCCTGCCGCTGGTCAGTCCGCACGGCCACACCGACCCGGCCTGGTACGCGAAGGACGAGGCGTTCGCGGACCCGGCGTCGCTGCTGATCATCCCGGACCACTACATCTTCCGCATGCTGTACAGCCAGGGCGTGCGGCTGGAGGATCTCGGCGTGCCGCGCCGCGACGGCGGCAAGGTCGAGACCGACCCGCGCGCGATCTGGCGCCGCTTCGCCGAGCATTGGCCGCTGTTCCGCGGCACCCCGACCCGGATGTGGCTGGATCACACCTTCGAGACCCTGTTCGGGGTCGAGGAAAAGCTGACGCCTTCCAGCGCCGACCGGATCTACGACCGCGTCGCCGATTGCCTGGCCAAGCCGGAATTCCGGCCGCGGAAGCTGTTCGAGCGCTTCAATCTCGAGGTGATCGCCACCACGGAATCGCCGCTCGACCCGCTCGACCATCATCGCACGCTGCGCGACAGCGGCTGGAAGGGACGGGTGGTCACCGCCTTCCGGCCCGACCCGGTGGTCGACCCGGAGTTCGAAGGCTTCCGCGCCGGGCTCGACAAGCTCGGCGAGATCACCGGCGAGGACACGCTGTCCTGGCGTGGCTATCTCGCCGCGCTGCAGCAGCGCCGCGGTTTCTTCAAGAGCATGGGCGCGACCTCGACCGACCACGGCCACCCGACCGCGGCGACGGCCGATTTGGACCCGGTGCCGGCGGTGACGCTGTTCGAGAAGATCGTCACCGGCCGGTTCGAGCCCAGGGACGCCGAGCTGTTCCGTGGCCAGATGCTGACCGAGATGGCGCGGATGAGCCTGGAGGACGGGCTGGTGATGCAGATCCATCCCGGCTCCTTCCGCAACCACAACGCGCTGCTGCATCAGGAGTTCGGCCGCGACAAGGGCGCCGACATTCCGACCCGGACCGACTATGTCCATGCGCTGAAGCCGCTGCTCGACCGCTTCGGCAATGAGCGCGACCTGACGGTGATCCTGTTCACCCTGGATGAGACCAGCTACGCCCGCGAACTGGCGCCGCTGGCCGGGCATTATCCCTGCCTGCGGCTGGGGCCGCCCTGGTGGTTCTACGACAGCCCGGAAGGCATGCTGCGCTTCCGCGAGCTGGCGACCGAGACGGCGGGCTTCGCCAACACGGTCGGCTTCAACGACGACACCCGTGCCTTCCCCTCGATCCCGGCCCGGCACGACGTGGCCCGGCGGGTCGACTGCCGCTACCTCGCCCAGCTCGTCGCCGAGCACCGGCTGGACGAGGACGAGGCGGCCGAGGTCGCGGTCGACCTCGCCTACCGGCTGCCGAAGGCGGCGTACAAGCTGTAGGGGGACGTCCCGCTTTCTTTCCATTGTCATCCTCGGGCTTGACCCGAGGATCCAAGGGCCATTGAGAGCGGCTCTTGGTGGCCCCTGGATTGCCCGGTCAAGCCGGGCAATGACATGGAAAAGGGGGCGCTGCGTCCTGTTCCTACCTCACCAACCGGTCGTGCAACCCCGCGAACAGCAGCAGCGCGCCGGGGGCCGCGGCCGAGAGGCGGGGGTAGCGCAGCGGCTCGGGGTCGGTGACCGGCACCGGCAGCGCCGCCTCGTCGATCCTGCCGGACAGGTGCTGCGCCAGGACCGGCCCCAGCGCGGTGTTCAGGGCGATGCCCCGGCCGTTGCAGGCGGTGACGGCGAAGGCGCCGGGGCCGACCCGCCAGAAGCGCGGCAGGAAATCCGGCGTCAGCGACGCGGTGCCGTGCCAGCGATACCGGAAATCGCCGACCGCCAGGCCGGGCACGAAGTGTTCGATCCGCCGCGCCATCCGGCCCTGGAGGCGGCCGAGCGCGCCGAGCTGCAGGCTGGCCATGCCGCCGGTGACCAGCCGCCCGCCCACCGCCGGCCGCAGCGAGAACAAATCCGACCTTGTGTCGGACAGCGATTGCCCACCGGGCAGGGCGCGGCCGCGCATGTCGGGCGGCAGCGGCGCCGTGGCGCTCTGATAGACCTGCAGTGGCACGACCCCCGCGGCGATGCCGGGGACGGGCGTCCGCCGCCCGGCATTGGTCGCCAGCAGCACCTGGCCGGCCGTGACCGGGCCGCCCTCGGTGTCGATCTGCCAGCGCCGGCCATCGTGGCGCAGCGCCGTCACCGGCGTGTCCTGGGCGATGCGGGCGCCGGCCGCCAGCGCGGCGCGGGCCAGGCCGCGGACATAGGCCAGCGGGTTGAGATGGCCGCCGGTCCGGTCGAGCAGGGCACCGTGATAGCCTGATATGCCGGTCATCGCCTGCGTCGCGGCGGCGTCGAGCAGCTCGAGCCCGTCGCGGCCCAGCGCCTGCCATTGCCGCAGCCGCCCCTCCAGCCCGGCCAGGCGCGACGGCGCATGGGCGGGGCACAGCCAGCCCTGCTGCACCGGATCGCAGGGGATGCGATGGCGGCGGACCAGGTCGAACACCAGGCGGGCGCCGTTGCCCAGCAGGGCCGACAGCCGGTCGCCGCGGTCCTCGCCCAGCGCCGCCCGCGCATCGGCCGGCCCCAGGCGGGCGTAATGCGGCACCACCAGCCCGCCATTGCGGCCGGAGGCGCCCCAGCCGATCTCGCGCGCCTCCAGCAGCACCACATCCGCGCCGGCCTCGGCCAGGTGCAGCGCGGTACAGACGCCCAGGATGCCGCCGCCGACGATGGCGACATCGGCGGCGACGGGGCCGTCCAGCGGCGGGGTGGGCACGCGCGTGCCCGCGGTCGCGAACCACAGCGACCGGTCGAAGGTTTCGGAGGGCATGAGTCAGGCCCCGATGATCGGCCCGTGGCTCACTTCATCCCGGCCTTCAGCTTGTCGATCTCCTCGGCCGAGATCTCGCCGGTGGTCACGACCTGGCCGTCCTTGATCTGCCATTCCCGGAACGGGCCGGTGATGTCGCCATACTCGTCGAAGGCGACCGGGCCGATCACGCCGACATAGCGGATCGGCTTGCCCTCGGCGATCAGGGCCAGCGCCCGCTTGAACCCGTCCGGCCCGGCATGGATCTCCTCGCCCTTGGGGTCGAGCACGGCGCGGATGTTGTCGCGGATCGCCGTGGCGTCCTTCGACTTCGCCTTGGCGATCGCCAGCCCGATGATGGCGGCGGCGTCATAGGCCCGGTCGGCGGCCGGCGCCTGCCAGTCGAACTTGTTGTCGGTGAAGGCGTCGTAATGGGTCGAGAAATACTCGGTCGACGGCGTCTTGGTGGTGCCGGAGGAGGTGCCGTAGGCCTCGTTCAGGTACTGGGCGCCGACGTCCTTGATGAACTCGGCCGAATTCATGCCGTCGTTCAGCAGGAACTTGGCCGGCCCGCCCTGGCTGATCCAGGTGCGCGCCACCGTGGTGCCGTCGCCGGGATAGGCGATGAGGTACAGGCCCTTCGGGTCGCCATCCAGCGCCGAGGTGACCTCGGCCTGGTAGCTGGGCTGGCTGGCATTGTAGGGGGTGACGCTGGTGATCTTGCCGCCCAGCGCGGTGTACGACTTCTGGAACTCGCGCAGCATGTTCACGCCGAAATCGTTGTTGACGTGGATCACCGCGAGCGAATCCAGGCCGAGATCCATGGCGTATTTCGCCGCCGCCACGCCCTGCAGCGCGTCCGAGGTGATGGTGCGGAACCAGTAGCCGCCGGTGTCGCCCTTGCGCGCCAGCTCGGTGAAGCTGGGGGAGGATGCGGCGGGCGAGATCTGCACCACCTTGGACGGGCCGGTCACCGTGGTCAGGATCGGCATCGAATCCGAGGAGATGATGGCGCCGATGATGACCGGCACCTTCTTCAAATCGACCAGCTGCCGCGCGCCGTCGACCGCGACGGTGCCCTGGGTCTGGCTGTCGCGGAAATCGACCGTCAGCTTGCAGCCGTCGATCACGCCGCCGGCATCGTTGATGTCCTTGAACGCCATCTCGATCGATTTCGACGCGGACTGGCCGAACGGGCCTGCCGGCCCGGTCAGCGACAGCACCGACCCGATCTCGACCGTGCACTCCGCCGCCGCCAGGCCGGGCAGCAGCACGGCAGTGGCGAAGATCGAGCCCGAAAGGATTTTCCGAAAATGCATGAAAGCCTCCTGTTGTCGGATATGGCCGGCTCGTTGGATCGGCCGGCCTGGGGTGGTTCAGGGCGAGGGTTGCGGCTCCGCCCAGGTCTCGTGCAGGTGCCGCCACAGCACCCGGTCGCCCTGGGCCTCCAGCAGCGCGGTCGAGCGGCGGGTGCGCTCCACCCCCCGCACGCGCTGCCATTCGTCATAGGTGCACAGCCTGATACCGCCGGGCAGGGCGATGCGGATAACGGCGTTGCGGATCTCGATCCGGAACGGGGCGGCGGGGTCGGCATGCAGGCCGCTGGCCTGGCGCAGCCAGCCGATCACGGCGGCGCGCTCCAGCACCCGCCCGTCCGGCGTCATCAGGGTGAAATCCGGGGCGCAGACCGTCTCGAACCGTGCGAAGGCGGCGGGGTCGGCCGCGGCATCGCCCAGCCAGTGCTCGAAGAACCGGTGCAGCTCCTCGATCTCGGCGAGGCAGCGGTCGCCGATCGCGTCGGTCATGCCGCATCCTCGTTCAGGTTGTACTTCATGATCCGGCCATGCCGTCCCGTGCGGTCGCGCTCCAGCGCGTAGACGTCGCCCTCCAGCGGCGTCAGGCGCGCCAGCACGGCGTCGAGCTCGGCCCTGTCGGCGGCATCGAACGCCAGGCCGAAGGCGGCCAGGGTCTGCGGCAGATGGGCGGCGGTGCGGGCGCCGACGATGGCGCCGGCCACCCCAGGCCGGTCCAGCACCGCCCGCACCGCCACCGCCGATATGGTGGTGCCGTGCCGGTCGGCGATGCGCTTCAGCACCGCCAGCAGGGCCTGGAACCGGTCCCAGCCGCCGATGTCGTCGATCACAAGCTTGTACTTGATCAGCGACCGGTTGGTCATGGCCATGCCGGGGTCGGGCTGGCCCAGCCAGCCCTCGGACAGGAAGCCGCCGGCCAGGGTGCCGTAGCACAGGAAGGCGATGCCGTGCTGCGCGGCCAGCTTCGCCATCCGCTGTGACGGCCGGGTGTCGAGCAGCGAATACTGCACCTGCATGGTGCGGACCGGCACTCCGGCGTCGAGGATCTCGAACAGCCGGGCGGTGTCGAAATTGGTGCCGCCGACCAGCTCGATCTTGCCGGCCTGGCGCAGGTCGTCGAGCCATTGCGCGGTCTCGACATAGTTCGGGATGCCATAATCCCACCAGTGGAACTGCACCAGGTCCAGCCGGTCGACCCCGAGCCGCTGCAGGGACCGGTCGATGATCCCTGTGACGTAGTCGCGGTCGATCGTCGCCAGCCGCTCCAGATCCGGCACGAATTTGGTGTGGACCCGCACCCGCCGTGCCGCCTCGGCCCCGCGGTCGCGCCGGTACTGCGCCAGGAAGGCGCCGATCATTTCCTCCACCCCGGTGTAGATGTCGGCGCAGTCGAAGCTGGTGATGCCGGCATCGACGAAGGCGGCCATGCCGGCGATCGCCTCGGCCGGGTCGACCGGCCCATGGTCGCCGGCCAGCTGCCAGCCGCCCTTGAGGATGCGGGAGATGGTGTAGCCGGGGGCAATCTCGCGGGTTTCGGCAGATGTCACCGGGTCTTCTCCAGCGGCACGGCGGTGGTCTCGGCATGGCGGAAGCGGCGCTTGCCCAGCCGGGTGATGCGGAAGCGGGCGCCGCAATTCGGGTCGGGCGAGGCGATCTCGGTGTCCGTCGTCATCCAGTCATGCGGATGGGTGTCGCGCTGCTTGGCCGGCAGCAGCGGCAGCAGGGCGGCCAGGGCGTAGATCGGGAAGCCCTGGCCCGGCGGCAGCGTCATCATCTCGCCGGACAGGATGAAATGGTCGCCCGCCTTGTACTCGCCCATCATCGGCCGGTCGGTGGCGACGATCTCGACCTTCAGATCGTACAGCTCGAAGCTGTCATCGGCGCTCATGCCACCGCCTCGACCGTCATGGTGCAGGCGCCATTGCGCCGGATCGCCTCGCAGGCCCGGCGCAGATCGGCCAGATCCTCCGGCACCACCTGGGCGACCAGGGAGCCGGCGATCCAGCCGACCGGCAGCAGCAGCCGGCCGCCGGGGGCGTAGAACAGGCCGATGTCGAAGATCGCATGCGGCACCCCGCCCCAGGCGCGCGGCGGCACATAGGCCAGGATCACGTCGCCCGCGGCCGGGAACATGGTGGCGTTTTCCGGCGGCAGCACCGCATGGGCCCAGCCGGCCGGGATCTCCGCCTCCGGCAGCGGGCAGGAGATTTCGGGGCCGGTCCAGATGGCGTGTAGCGACGGGATCGCGACCGGGCCGCCCGACAGCAGGTCGCCCAGGAATTCGCAGGATTGCGGCGCCTTGTCCGGCAGGGCGACGGCGCGGGCCGACAGGCCGCTCTTCTCCTCACGAAATAGGATCTCGCGCACCATGCCAACTCCGATTATCTTCTGTCGAGATAGTCTAAACCTAAAACATTTTCGGTCGTAAGGGGCTGGTGGAGCTTTTCCGCCAAGCCTCCTGCAACCGACGGATCGTTCGGGCAATTCGATCCACAACTCAACACGTTTCTGGCTCGCACCCGGCGAAGATCGGGGCTGTGCCGGGGCGATCCGATCGGGGTGGCAGGGCGGATGGTGAGAGCATGCTGGAGCTGCAGGGCGTGTCCAAGGCGTTCGGGGGGCATCGGGCCGTCGACGGCCTGTCGCTGTCGATCGAACGCGGCCGCATCACCGGGCTGATCGGCCCGAACGGCGCCGGCAAGACCACGCTGTTCAACCTGATCGCCGGGGCGATGACGCCGACCGAAGGCCGCATCCTGCTCGACGGCGCCAGGATCGACGGGCTGCGCGCCGACCGCATCTTCCGGGCCGGCCTGGCCCGCACCTTCCAGATTCCGCGCCCGTTCCCCGAAATGACGGTGCTGGAGAATGTCATGCTGGCGCCGCCGGGCCAGTTGGGCGAAGCCGTGCTGCGGGCCTGGCTGACGCCGGGCGCGGTGCGGGCGCAGGAGCGTCGGCTGCGCGACCAGGCGATGGCTTGCCTCGATTTCGTCGGCCTGACGCGGCTGGCGCAGGATCCGGCCCGGGTGCTGTCCGGCGGCCAGCGCAAGCTGCTGGAGCTGGCCCGCGTGCTGGTGGCCGAACCCTCCGTCATCCTGCTCGACGAACCCGGCGCCGGGGTGGCGCCGGCGCTGCTGGACACCATCGTCGAGAAGATCGCCGCGCTGAACCGGGACGGCGTCACCATCCTGATCATCGAACACAACATGGATCTGGTGATGGGGCTGTGCGACCCGGTGGTGGTGATGGCCCAGGGCCGGCTGCTGGTCCAGGGGCCGCCGAAGACGGTGCAGGCCGACCCGCGGGTGATCGAGGCCTATCTCGGCGGGGTGGCGGCGTGACGGCCGCGCTTGAGACCAGCGGCCTGATTGCCGGCTACGAACGCGGCCTGCCGATCGTCAAGGGCGCCTCGATCCGGCTCGGCGACCGCGAGATCGTCACCATCCTCGGCCCCAACGGCGCCGGCAAATCGACCCTGATCAAGGCGATCGCCGGGCTGGTGCCGATCGCCGAGGGCACGGTCTCCCTGTTCGGCGAACGCATCGACGGTGTTCCGGCAGAGCGCATGGTCCGCCGCGGCCTGGCCTTCGTGCCGCAGACCGAGAACGTCTTCGCCCGGCTGACGGTGCAGGAGAATCTCGACCTCGCCGCCGGCGTGCTGCCGCGGGCGCGGCGGGCGGAACGGATCGCCGCGCAATACACCCTGTTCCCCGACCTCGCCCGGGCACGGCGGGAAGCGGCCGGCCGCCTGTCCGGTGGCCAGCGCCAGATGGTGGCGGTGGCCCGGGCGCTGATCCCCGACCCCAAGGTGGTGATGCTGGACGAACCCTCGGCCGGGCTGTCGCCCCGGCTGGTCGGGGTGGTGTTCGAGATGCTGCGCCGGGTGCGCGACCTCGGCGTCGCCATCCTGCTGGTGGAGCAGAACGCCCGCGCCGCCCTGGCCATTTCCGACCGCGCCTATGTGCTGGTCGACGGGCGCGAGCGGCTGGAACGGCCGGCGGCCGGGCTGATGGATGCGCCGGAGGTGAAGGCCTTGTATCTCGGCCATGGCGCGGCGGCGGGGGTGGCGTGATGCTGCAATATGTCGTCGACGGTGTCGTCTCCGGCTCGACCATCGCCCTCGGCGCCGTCGGGGTGACGCTGACCCTGTCGATCCTGCGCTTCGCCAACTTCACCCATGGCGAGCTGCTGACCTGGGGCGCCTATATCGCCCTGACCCTGGTCGGGCTGATGGGAGCCGGCGCCGGGGCAGGGGGGCATATCGGCCCGCTGTCCTTCGGCTGGCCGCTGCTGCTGGCGTCGGCCGCCGCCATGGTGCTGACCGGCGGGCTGGCGGTGCTGCTGGACTGGGCGCTGTTCGGCCGGCTGCGCGGCAAGGGCGGGATGATGACCCTGGCCATCGCCAGCTTCGGCGCCGCCCTGGCGCTGCGCAACCTGGTGGTCTTCCTGTGGGGGCCGAAGCCCGACTATTTCAGCCGCGACATCCAGATGGCGCTGCCGATCCTGCCGCGCAGCGTGATGGGCGGCATGCGGATTACGCCGGACCAGGTCTTCGTGCTCGGCCTCACCGGGATCGCGGTGATCGGGCTGCACCTGTTCCTGACCCGCAGCTTCCTCGGCAAGGCAATGCGCGGCACGGCGGAAAATGCGGCGCTGGCGCGTATCACCGGCATCGATGTCCGCGCCGTGGTGCGTTGGGCCTGGATGATCGGCGGCGGCCTGGCCGCCCTGGCCGGAATCCTGTCCGGCATCACCGTCCAGGTGCGGCCGCTGATGGGCTTCGACCTGCTGCTGCCGCTGTTCGCCGCCGCCATCCTCGGCGGCATCGGCAGCCTCTATGGTGCGGTGCTGGGCGGGCTGATCGTCGGCCTGGCCGAAAGCCTGTCGGTGCCGCTGATCGGCGCCGAATACCGCCAGGCCGTGGCCTTCCTGGTGCTGATCCTGATCCTGCTGGCGCGGCCGACCGGGCTGTTCGGGGAGCGCGGGGCATGACCGCCGACCTGCTGGGCCTGGCCGGCTATCTCGTCTTCTTCCTGGTCATCGCCCTGAACTATTCGCTGGTCTGCCTCGGCCTCAACCTGCAATGGGGCGTCACCGGGCTGTTCAATGTCGGCGTCGCCGGCTTCTTCGCCATCGGCGCCTATGCCACGGCGATCCTGACCGGGCCGGACTATGCCAACTCGCTCGGCGGCTTCGGTCTGCCGGTGGCGGTCGGCTGGATCGGCGCCGTGCTGGCCGCCGGCATCGCCGCGGTGGTGGTCGGCATTCCCAGCCTGCGGCTGCGCCAGGACTATCTCGCTATCACCACCTTCGGCATCGCCGTCACGGTGCAGCTGATCGCGCTGAACTTCGAGCCGCTGACCGGCGGCGCCTTCGGCCTGGGCTCGATCCCGCGGCCGCTGGCCGGCGCCTTCGCCACGCCGTTCGGCTTCAACCTGTTCTATCTCGGCGTCTCGATCGTGGTGGTGGGCGGGGTCTATGCCCTGCTCGAGATCCTGGTGCGCAGCCCCTGGGGCCGGGTGCTGCGCGGCATCCGCGAGGACGAGACGGCGGCCCAGTCGCTCGGCAAGCATCCCTTCGCCTTCCGGCTGCAGGCCTTCGTCATCGGGTCGATGGTGATGGGGCTGGCCGGGGGCATGTATGCCAGCTTCGTCGGCTTCATCGCGCCCGAGGATTTCCTGCCGATCCTGACCTTCCAGGTCTGGACCATGCTGGTGGTCGGCGGCTCCGGCAGCAACAAGGGGGCGATCCTGGGCGGCATCGTGGTCTGGGCGATCTGGGCGGCCTCCGGCGCGCTGATCGACGCCACGGTGCCGACCGAGATGCAGGCCCAGGCCGCGGCGTTGCGCATCGTGCTGATCGGCGTGCTGCTCAGCGGCGTGCTGGTGGTCCGGCCGAAAGGGCTGATCGGTGGCGCCTGAGTCAGGCCCCGCCGGACCGGTGCCATGCTCCTGCCACCGTTTTATTGACAATTGTCTGGTAAAGGTCCGGAGTCGGATCGAGCATCGCGCCCGTTGCGCGGACCGTTGGGAACAGGCGTTCGGAACATGAATTTTCAGCCCGGCCGAAGCGATGACGCCCCGGTCGTGGCCCTTGGGGCCGTACAACCTGCCGAACGGGACCGTCGTGTCGAGATTGCAGCACTGATCCTGACCGGGCTCGCCTTGCTCGGCACGCTCTGGGTCGGCCTGCTGGCCGCCCTGCTGGCCGGGCTGCTGATCCACGAGCTGGTGCATGTCGTGGCACCGCTGTTCCGGCGCTTCGGGGCTACACACAAGATCGGCCGGTTCATCGCCCTCGGGCTGCTCACCGCCATCATCATCCTGGCGATCACCTTCGGCATCATCGAGCTGATCTCGCTGCTGACCACCCGCTCCGAAGGCCTGGTCGCGGTGATGCGCAAGATGGCCGACGCGGTGGAGGAGGCGAGCCAGCAACTGCCGTCCTGGATCCTGGCCTATGTCCCGGCCAACGGGCATGAGCTCGACACCATGGCGGCGCAATGGCTGCGCGAACATGCGCGCGACCTGCAGCAGGTCGGCACGAATGTCGGGCGCATCCTGGTGCACATCGTGATCGGCCTGGTGATCGGCGGCATGATCGCCGTGTCCGACCTGACGCAGCGCACCGGCCGCGGCCCGCTGGCCCGGGCGCTGGCCGAACGGGTGCGCCTGCTGGCCCTGTCGTTCCGCCGGGTGATCTTCGCCCAGGTGCGGATCTCGATGCTGAACACGGTGCTGACCGCGATCTACCTGATCGGGGTGCTGCCGCTGTTCGACATCCACCTGCCGCTGGCCAAGACGATGATCGTCGTCACCTTCGTCGTCGGCCTGCTGCCGGTGATCGGCAACCTGATCTCGAACACCATGATCGTGGTGCTCAGCCTCAGCCTGTCGGTCTACACCGCGATCGCGTCGCTGGTGTTCCTGATCCTGATCCACAAGCTGGAATACTTCATCAACGCCAAGATCGTCGGCACCCAGATCGAGGCCCGGGCGTGGGAGATCCTGATCGCCATGCTGGTGATGGAAGCGGCCTTCGGCGTGCCGGGGGTGATCGCGGCGCCGATCTTCTACGCCTATCTCAAGGTCGAGCTGAAAGCCCGCAAACTGGTCTGACGGCGCGCCGAAGGCCGGTGTATCAGGTCGGCGGCACCAGCCCGTCCTTGCCGACCTGCACCCCGTGCGAAACCATCGACCCGTCATCGGCCTTGACGATCTGGACGATGACGTGCGCGCCCTTGGTCAGCATGCTGCGGTCGCCCGGCTCATAGGTGATCACAGGCACGTCGGGCGGCACCACCAGCTTGGTCTTGACGCCCTGGTAGGTCATGGTCACCACCCGGCCGTCGGTGCCGGTGACGTCGCCGGCCGTGGCGTTGGTCATGGTGCTGCCGGGCTTCAGGTCGAAGGGATGCTGGCCTTCGCCGACGCCGCGCATGCTCTCCGGGAAGATCTGTACCTCCAGCGCCTGCAGGCTGCCGTCATCCTGCGGCATGGCGGCGCTGCCGATATAGGTGCCGGGCTTGATGTCGTGGATGTCGGCCGGGACGATCAGCCGGACCGTCGCGTCGTCGGCCAGGGTCACGATCGAGGTGCCGCCGCCGCGGGCGGTGACGGTCAGCTTGGACCCGTCGATCGCATCGATCGTGCCGCGGATGCGCTGCGGCGGCGAAGTCTGGGCTGCGGCAGGAAAGGCTGACAGAAGGCCGAGCAGGGCGAGGCCCGCGATGGCGGTGCGCTTCATGATGGCTTCTTCTCTCGGTTGTACGTCGACGTCCCCTCGGGACGTCAGTACGCCGGAACCCGGGCGGCGGTTACATGAATTCGCCGTCACGAGGGATGGCTGGCCGCCCATTGCTTGCGGGCCAGGGTGAGCAGCAGCGCGTCGTCCACGCCATCCGCATCCGGCAGCCCCTCGGCGCGGCGGAAGACCTCGACCGCCATCGCCGCCGGGACACCGGCCGCATAGCCAAGCTTGGTCAGGAATCGCAGCGCCGCCTGCTGCTTGGCCGCCGGCGTCCGGGCGCCGAGGAACAGCGCGGCATTCTCCGGCGCATCGTCGCTGTCGCCCAGCGACCGGGCGAACCAGATCACCGCCAGGGCCTCGTCCCGCGCCACCCCCCGGCCGGTCTCATAGGCGATGCCCAGCTCGCTCTGCGCCTTGGCATAGCCTTTGTCCGCGGCGATCCGCAGCCAGCGCAGGGCCTCGGCATCGTCCTGGGCCACGCCGCGGCCGTCCAGATACAGCACGTTCAACAGGTAAGCGGCACGGGCGTTCCCCTGGTCGGCGGCCAGGCGATACCAGTGGGCAGCCTCGGTTTCGTCCCGCGCGACGCCCCGGCCATGCTCGTACATTTCGCCCAGATTGGCCTGGCCGACGTCGTCGCCCTGGTCAGCGGCCTGCCGGTAAAGGCTGACGGCCTTGGCGTCGTCTTGGGCCACGCCGCGGCCGTTCTCGTACAGCCAGCCGAGGTTCACCATGCCCCCGCTGTCGCCCTGGTCGGCGGCCAGGCGGTACCAGCGTGCAGCCTCCGCATCATCCTCGGCCACACCCAGGCCGTGCCGGTACATCCAGCCAAGGTGGTATTGGGCATAGGCTTTGCCCTGGTCGGCGGAAAGGCGATACCACCGCACCGCTTCGGCATCATCCCGGGCCACGCCACGGCCATGCTGATACATCCAGCCAAGACTGTTCTGAGCCAGGGCATGGCCCTGGTCGGCAGCCGCCCGATACCAGCGCACGGCCTCGGCGGGGTCCTGCGCCACGCCGCGGCCGCGCCGGTACATGGAGCCCAGCCTGAACTGGCCATCGGCATCGCCCTGGTTGGCGGCCAGGCGGAAGAAATGCACGGCCTTGGCATCGCTCTGCACCGCGCCGCGGCCCTGCTGGTACATCCAGCCGAGATCGATCTCGCCGTCGATATCCCCTTGGCCGGCGGCGAGGCGGAACCGGCGCACCGCTTCGGCATCATCCTGCGCCACCCCGTGGCCGGCCTTGTACATGTCGCCCAGGCTGGTCGAGGCAGAGACGTCACCCTGGTCGGCGGCCCGGCGGTACCAGACGATCGCCTCGGCGTAGTCCTGGGGCACGCCCCAGCCGTTTTCATACATGGCACCGAGATTGTTCTGCGCGCGCGGATGACCCTGGTCGGCGGCCAACCGGAACCAATGCAGCGCCTCGGCATCGTCCTGCGCGACCCCGAGGCCGCGATGGTAGAGGTAACCGAGCTCGGTCTGGGCGCGGACATTGCCCTGGTCTGCGGCCAAGCGGTACCACCGCGCCGCCTCGGCCGCGTCCGCCGGCACGCCCACCCCGCCCCTGTACAAGGCCCCGAGAAGGTTCTGCGCCCGCGCCAGCCCCTGGTCGGCGGCAAGGCGATAGAGGCGGGCGGCTTCGGCCGGGTCCCTGGCCACGCCGTGGCCGGCCTCGTACAGCAGGCCCAGATTGGCCTGGGCCTGCTCATCGCCCTGGTCGGCCGCCATACGGTACCAGCGTGCTGCCTCTGCATCGTCCTCGGCCACGCCGAGGCCGAGATCGTAGAGGATGCCGACATCGTTCTGGGCTTCGGCATAGCCCTGCTTCGCGGCCAGGCGGAACCAGCGCATCGCCTTGGCGTCGTTCTTGGGCACGCCGCGGCCGTTGTCGTACATGCCGCCCAGTTCGGTCTCGCCATGGGCATCGCCCTGGGCCGCAGCCAGGCGATACCAGCGCACCGCCTCGGCCAGGTCACGGGTGACGCCGCTGCCGGCGTCGTAGAGGAAGCCCAGATTGGTCTGGGCCCGAGCCAGCCCCTGATCGGCGGCGAGGCGGTACAGCCGGGCCGCCTCCGCCGCATCCCGGGTCACGCCGTGCCCGGTCTCGTACATCCAGCCCAGGTCGCTCTGGGCGTCGGCATCCTTCTGGTCCGCGGCGAGACGATAGAGGCGCACCGCCTCGGCGTCATCCTGTGGCACGCCGTGTCCCTCCCGGTACAGGCCTGCCAGGGCGCGTTGGCCGATGCGGTAGCCGGCATCCGTGGCCCGGCCGTACCAATAGGCTGCGGCGGCATAATCCTGCAGCCCGCCATGGCCGGTCTCGTACATGAAGCCCAGGCTGGTCTGCGCCTGCACGAAGCCTTGCTCGGCGGCCAGCCGGTACAGCGCGACGGCGGCGGCATCGCTCTTCTGCAGTCCGCCGCGGCCATCTTCATACATCCAGCCCAGGCTGGTCTGGGCGCGGGCCAGCTCCTGCTCCGCCGCCAGCCGGTACCAATGGACGGCCATGGCATCATCCTGGGCCACGCCCAGCCCGTCCCGGTACATGTCGCCGAGACTGGACTGCCCCCAGGCGTTGCCCTGCAGCGCGGCCGCCCGGTACCACAGCACCGCCTCGGCGGGATCCTTGTCCACGCCGTTGCCGGTTTCGTAGCGGATGCCGAGCCGGATTTGGGCGGCGGCGTCACCCAGCCCGGCCTGGAGACGCAGGCCGAACAGGACGTCACCGGTCCCGACCGGCGCAAGTGCCGGCATCAGGTCGAGGCGGTCGAGATCCAACGGGGAAGGGAGAGGCGGCGACGCCAGCGCCACGGATGGCGCTAGCAGCAAGCCCAGAATGAGACGGCGAATGCGCATCGAGATGAACGGCGAGTCAAATGATCCCGCCGTCATCCTCATCCGAATCCGATCCCCCTGTCGATGGCCGAACGGCGGAAGCCGTCCGGCCGGGTGTCTATGGGCTACGCAGCCACCAGCGCCAGCACCCGCAAGGGGGAGCCGGAGCCGTTCTCGATCTTCAGCGGCGCGGTCACCAGCACCGTGCCGGTCGGCGGCAGCTGGTCGAGATTGGTCAGGCTGGCCAGGCCGAACTTGTTCGACCCGTGCATGATGGCATGGGCGGGGAAGGCCGGCTCAAAGGTGAAGGCCTGGCCGGCATCGGTGCCGACCGCCTCGACGCCCCAGCCGGCGACGTCGCGCTCCTTGGCCAGGAAAGTCACGGCGGCCACGCTCGGCCCCGGCACATGTGACCCGTCCTGCTTCATGTTCAGGAACTCGACCGGATCGGTGCGCTTCGACCAGTCGGTGCGCATCAGCACCCAGGTGCCGGGCTGGATGCGGCCATGCTCGGCCTCGAAGGCGTGGATGTGCTCCGGCTCCAGCAGGAAGTCCGGGTTGTCCTTGGCCTCGGCCGAACAGTCGATCACGACTGCGGCGGCGACGAAGCGCTGCACCGGCACGGTGTCGGTGGTGGCGTCCTTCAGGTCGCGGCCGGTAACCCAGTGGATCGGCGCGTCGAAATGGGTGCCTGTGTGCTCGCCGCACGAGATGTTGTTCCAGTACCAGCCCGGCCCGCGCTCGTCATAGCGCGAGATCTCCTCGATCCGGAACGGGTTGGACGGCGCGAACATCGGCGGCAGCTGGATCACCGGGGTCGACGGCCGCAGCGTCTGGGTCAGGTCGACGATGCGGATGCGGCCGGCCAGGATGTCGGCGGCGAAGGCCAGAAGATCGGTGCTCATCGGTTCTGTTCTCCCTGTCTGTCTTTGGGCTTTGGGGTTCAGCCGCCCTGCCGCAGCCCGGCGCGGGCCAGGAGCGGCAGCACGCGGTCGCAGAAGAACGGCAGCTCGTCGGTGTAGTTGACGAAGGACAGGGCGGCGCCGGCATAGCCGGCCGCGGCGATCGCCCCGATCTCCTCGGCGATGCGGGCCGGGGTGCCGACCAGCGGATAGGTGCCGGCACCGCCGGCGAAGCGCTGGCGGTACAGGGCGAAGGCGCGGTCGTCATGCGACTGCGCGAACTGCTTCTTCTTCGCCATATGCTCGTCGACCGCGGCGTGGTCGGCCTCGCGCACGGCGTAGCGGTCGTAATAATCCTCGGCCTCGGCCTGGCTGTCGCGGCAGACCACGTGGCAGACGGTGTGGATGCCGACCTCGCGCCCGGCCGAAGCGGCCCGGCCGGCGATGTCGGCGACATGGCGGGCACCGTCGGCGATGTCGGTGAAGGTCGAGAACAGGAAGTCGCAATGCCGCGCCGCGAAGTCCCGTCCCGGGGCACCGAAGGCGGCGTTCATGGTGACCGGGCGGGGCCGCTGCAGGCTGGCCGGGCGGCTGACCACCTGCTTCAGCCGGTAGTGCTTGCCGTCATGGTCGAACGGCGTGTCGCTGGCATAGGCGCGCTCGATGATGCCGATCCATTCCGCCGCCTGGTCGTAGGCATCGTCGCCCAGGGTGACCCCGAACATGCCGAATTCGGCGGGGTTCCAGCCGCAGACGATGTTCAGGCCGGCGCGGCCGCCGGAGACATGGTCGACCGTGGCCAGGGCCTTGGCGGCATAGACCGGATGCACCAGCGGCACATGCACGGTCATGAACAGGCCGATGCGCTCGGTCGCGGCGGCCAGCCCCGCCGCCCAGGTGAAGGTCTCGAACGACGATTCCCGCACATGCGTCTGACCGCCGAAGCCCTTCCAGCGCGCGATCGGCAGCAGGAATTCGAAGCCGGCGCGGTCGGCGATGCGGGCGGCGGCCAGGTTGTCGGCCCAGCTCGCCTGCCAGCGCTCCGGCACCGTGGTGATCGCCAGCCCGCCATCGGCGTTGGTCGAGAACACGCCCAGCTTGAACCGGTTCGGCCCGTGCAGCGGATGGGTCATCGCCGCGGATCGCGACGGCTGGTCGACATCGGTGCTTCCCTGTTCAACCCGGGCCGGTGCCGCATCGGCTGCGGTCTTGATGGCTGCGTCCGGAACAGGCGGCGTTCCCGACGATTGGTTTAACCCTAAAACAGTTTCGGGCGACCGACAACGCCTGTCAGGGTGGCGAGGGCGGCGCCCACAGCACGGTCTCGGCCTCCGCCTCATAGGCCATGCCCCGGGGATAGGAGATCAGCTCCAGCTGCAGCCCCCAGGGGCTGAAGAAATAGAGGATGCTCTGGCCCGCGGCTGACCCCTCGGTGACCGCGAAGGGGCCCATCAGCGTTCGCACACCCCGCGCCCGCAGGTCGGCCGCGGCGGCGCCGATGTCGGCGACGTAGAAGGCCAGGTGGTGGCCACCGATGTCGCTGTTGCGCGGCGCCGCCGTCGCCTGGTCCGGCGCCCGGTATTGGAACAGCTCCAGGTTCGACCCGTCGCCGCAGCGCAGCAGGGTGATGCGCTCGACCACCGCACGGGGATGGACGTCCAGCAGGTCGGTCATGAACGTCCCGTCATCGTCGCGGAACGGCCCGAAGGCGGTCACGAACTTGCAGCCGAGCACCTCGGTGAAGAAGCCGACCGCCTGGTCCATATCCGGCACGGTGATGCCGACATGGTCGATGCCGCGCAGGCCGGGAACGCTCACGAGGCGTCCCCCTTCGGTGCGCTCTCCGCCCACCGCGCCATCAGGGTGTTGGACGGCAGTGCCTCGTCGACCAGCTTCTTCGCCGTCGCCACGCCGGCCACCGGCAGGCCCTGCGGATCCAGGAGCCCGATCTGGACCAGGACCGAGGCCTGGTCCCAGTAGATGTGCTCGTTGTACAGCTTGTCGCCGCGGAAGCGGACGATCGCCACCAATGGGATCTCGACATCCCGGCCGGTCGGCTTCACGCCGGGCAGCATCCAGTCGATCTCGATGTCGTGGGTGAAGCAGAACAGCATCTCGTCGACCAGCCGGTCGACCCCGACGGTGCGGCTGATCGGCACCAGCCGGGTGTCCTTCGGCGTCTTCGGGATGAAGTGGTTGGCGTAGAAGCGAAGCAGCTGGTCATGGCCGACGCCGCCGGTCATGGTCGGTATGTGGTTGACATAGGGCTGGGCCACCATGGTTTTCATGGTTGCATCCACATCGCGCGTGCCGAACTCATGCATGGTGTGCGTTTCCCACAGCGCCGACAGGTCGTAGTGGGGCCCCATCGCCCTGCGG
>NZ_JBYRFX010000413.1:0-2489 GCF_057815775.1 Inquilinus sp. | reverse complement strand
TGCCACTTGTATTGCCTCCATTGATTTATATATACTGTTTTATCTAATGTAAATTATATTATAATTTTAAGTTATTTAGGAAAATATTTAACCGAGCCAATATCTATTTTGTTAATCTAATCCTTATATTCAGTGCTCATGCAAGTCTATTTTGCCATGTGAGTAGAATTTGTAGTAAATTAAATCCGATATTAAACCTGCTCAGCCATTCACGATAGGGAGTTTTTAGTTGTAGATAGATAACCTATCCAAAAATCGGAATAACTTGGAAAATCAAGTCCCGTTTACCTATCGAAAAGTCCGAGACAACTCATGTCAGTATTGCACAACGTCACGCCAGTTGAACATCCCGACGGGGCCGCAAGATTGCAATGAGCACAGCGCTTTTAGAAAGGGCCGGTGCTGATGCCCCGTTTCTCCTCACCCCACCTGCTCCGCATGATGGCACGCCACGTCGCGCCCATCCACCGGGCGCAGTTCCGGCCGGTCCACGCTGCACACATCGGTGGCGAACGGGCAGCGGCGGTGGAAGGCGCAGCCCGGCGGCGGGTTGAGCGGGGAGGGGAGTTCGCCGGCCAGCACCACGCGCGCGGCCCGCTTGGCCGGGTCGACGAAGGGGGTCGAGGCCAGCAGCGCGCGGGTGTAGGGGTGGCGCGGGTGGCGGAAGATCGTGGCCTTGTCGCCATGCTCGACCGGCCGTCCCAGATACATCACCACCAGATCGTCGGCGATGTGCTCCACCACCGACAGGCCGTGGCTGATGAACAGATAGGCCAGGCCGAACTCGTCCTGCAGGTCCATCAGCAGGTTCAGCACCTGGGCCTGGATCGAGACGTCCAGCGCCGAGACCGGCTCGTCCGCCACCACCACCTTGGGCCGCAGCATCAGGGCGCGGGCAATGGCGATGCGCTGGCGCTGGCCGCCCGAGAACATGTGGGGATAGCGGTCGTAATGCTCCGGCCGCAGGCCGACCTTGGACAGCATCGCCTCGGCCGCGTGCCGCCGCTCCGGCGCCTTCATGTCGGTGTTGATCTTCAGCGGCTCCTCCAGGATCGTGCCCACCTTCTTGCGCGGGTTCAGCGAGCCATAGGGGTCCTGGAACACGATCTGCACCGCGCTGCGCAGGCGGCGGCGCTGGGCGGCGTCGGCGGTGGCGACCGGGATGCCGTCGATGGTCAAATCGCCGCCGCTCGGCGGCTCGATCATGGTGACGACGCGGGCCAGGGTGGACTTGCCGCAGCCGGATTCGCCCACCACCGCCAGGGTCTTGCCCGGCTGCAGGGTGAAGGACAGCTCGCTCAGCGCCCGCAGCGTCTGCGCCGGGCGGAAGGGCGAGGTCTTGACCTCGTAGAAGCGGCTCAGCTGCCGCGCTTCGACGACCGCCGTCATGCGCGGATCTCCTCGGACGAACCCTGGGGGGCCGGGCCCGGTTGGGCGGGGCCGCTCTCTATCGGATTGAAGCAGCGCGTCCGGCCGTCCCGGTCCGGCGCGATCTCGGGGTGCTGGGCGCGGCAGCGGTCCAGCACGTTGCGGCAGCGCGGGTTGAACAGGCAGCCGGCCGGCCGGTCATAGGGCCCCGGCACCCCGCCGGGGATGGTCGGCAGCCGGCGGTGGCCGGTGCTGCGCTCCGGCAGCGCCTCCAAGAGGGCGCCGGTGTAGGGGTGGCGCGGCCGGGTGAACAGGCCGCCGACCATGCGCTCCTCCACCAGCTCGCCGGCATACATCACATTGACCCGCTGCGCCGTCTCGGCCACCACGCCCATGTCGTGGGTGATCAGCACCAGCGCCATGCCCTGGTCGCGCTGCAGCGTCGCCAGCAGGTCCAGGATCTGGGCCTGGATGGTGACATCAAGCGCCGTGGTCGGCTCGTCGGCGATCAAGAGCTTGGGCTTGCAGGCGATCGCCATCGCGATCATCACCCGCTGGTTCATGCCGCCCGACAGCTGGTGCGGGAAGCTGTCGACCCGGGTCTCCGGCGCCGGGATGCCGACCGGGCCCAGCAGCTGCACGGTGCGGTCGCGGCGCGCGCGCCGGCTGCCGCCCTCATGCACCTTCAGCGTCTCCATGATCTGGAAGCCGACGGTGAAGCAGGGGTTCAGGCTGGTCATCGGCTCCTGGAAGATCATCGCCATGTCCTTGCCGGTGATCTTGCGGCGCTGGCGCGGCGACATCTTCAGCAGGTCGTGGCCGTCGAAGGCCAGGCGGTCGGCGGTGACCTTGCCGGGGAAGGCGACCAGCCCCATCAGCGCCAGCATGCTGACGGATTTGCCGGAGCCGGATTCGCCGACGATGCCCAGGATCTCGCCGGCATCGATGGTGAGGTCGAGGCCGGAGACGGCCCGGAACAGGCCCTTCCCGGCCGGGAACTCGACCGTCAGGTTGCGGATTTCAAGCAGGGGCATCAGCGTTTCAGTCTCGGGTCGAGCGCGTCGCGCAGGCCGTCGCCCAGCAGGTTGAAGGCCAGGACGGTGATCAGGATGGCGAGGCCG
>NZ_JBYRFX010000412.1:0-5172 GCF_057815775.1 Inquilinus sp. | reverse complement strand
GGAAAAGGCCTATCGCGACCGCGGCGGCGCGGCCGATCTGACCGAGCTGGGCCGTCGGCAGCTGGGGCTGGAGCCCTGGCCGGCCGACGGCACATCTCCTGCCCGCGCCGCGCTGATCGCAGCCTGCGCCGGAGCCGCTGGCTGAGCCCTCAGCCGTCCGCCAGCTGCGTCGCCGCCTCGTCGATGAAGGCGGCCACCTCGACCGGCTTCGAGGCCAGCGAGGCGTGGCTGGAGGCCAAGGTGATGATCTTCCGTGCCCCCATGCGGCCGGACATGCGCTTCTGGTTCTCGGGCGCGATCATCCGGTCTTCGCTGGAGATCTGGTACCAGGACGGCTTCTTCCGCCAGGCCGGGGCGCTGATCGTATCGCCGAAGGTGCTGGCCAGCGGCGCCTTCTGGGTCACGCCCATCACCAGCCCCTCCTCCGGCGTCAGGTCTTGGCAGAAGCTCTCATGGAACTTCTCCGGCCTGACCCAGAGATAGCCGTCGCTGTCCGGCGCGAGATTGGCCGCCGCCACGGGCGGATGCTCCTGGGTGATGCCGCCGGGGCTTTCGCCGGCATCCGGGGCGAAAGCCGCGATGTAGACCAGCCCGACCACATTGGGCAGGTCGCCGGCCTGGGTGATCACCGCCCCGCCATAGGAATGGCCGACCAGCAGGACCGGGCCGGCCTGCTGCGCGACCATCTTGCGGGTCCGCTCGGCATCGTCGGCCAGAGAGGTCAGCGGCACCTCGACCGCGTGCAAATCGCCCGGACCGTAGCCGAGGCGCGACAGCGCGACGATGGCCTTGGCCCAATGCGCGGCCCCTCCCCAGAAGCCATGCACCAGGACGATCTTGGGCTTGCTCATCGTCTCTCTCCTCTCCGGATGTGAAGGCGAAGAATCGGCGTCCGCGGCGTGCAGCGGGGACGCCTGCGCCGATGATAGGGCCGCGGCAGGGCGCCTCGCCATCCGCTTCCGAGAATCGGGCTAGGGTGCGAGCCGGAGGGGGCCAACCCTTGTGGGGCAACGGCCGATGACGGATTGGGCTGAGGATCGCGATTCCGAGGAACGGCGCCGCGCCACGATCGAGGCGGCGAAGCGACGGACGACCCTGATCGATCGCTGGTCGCAGGAGAACCTCGGCAAGCTCGATTCCTGGACCGAGCGGGCCCGCGCCGCGGTCGCCCATGTCCGACCGGGCATGCGGGTGCTGGACATCGGCTGCGGCAGCATGGCGCTGGAGACCCTGCTGCCGGAGGGCTGCCGCTACCTGCCGCTCGACTGCGTCCGCCGTGACGACCGAACCATCGTCTGCGACCTCAACCGCGAACCGTTTCCTGAAATAGAGGCCGACATGGCCGTCGGCCTCGGCGTGCTGGAATACCTCTACGACGTGCCCCGCTTCCTGCGCCTGCTGCGCGCCGCCGTCCCCCGCGTGCTGCTGACCTATCACCCGAACGACCGCAACATCGGGCGCGACCGCTGGAAGCTGGGCTGGGTGAACGCGCTGAATTCGACGGAGCTGGTCGCCCTGCTGCGCCACGCCGGCTTCAAGAGCGTGCAGGTCGTCCCCTACAAGCCCAAGCTGGTCTTCTATCTGGCCGAGCGCACGCCGACATAGGGCAGATTGAAGACCGGCCGGCGACCGCCGGGACTACCCGATCTTTCGCAGGCGGACCGGCAGGGATTTGTACGACGGCGTGCCGCTCTGCGGATCCTGGTAGGTCAGCGGGCAGAGGTTGTTCGCCTCGGGATAATAGGCACCGACGGAGCCGGCGGCGATGTCGTGCGCGATCACGGTCAGGCGGATGCGCTTGTGCGCGTAGCCCGGAAGAGCCGATTCGACCTCGACGAGATCGCCATGCTCCAGATTGCGGGCGGCCAGGTCCTGCTCGCCGATGAACAGCACGTCGCGCCGGCCGAACACGCCGCGATAGCGGTCGTCGAGGCCGTAGATGGTGGTGTTGTACTGGTCGTGGCTGCGGAGGGTGGTGAGCTTCAGCACATCCGGCCCGGTGAGCGCCGGGTCCTCCAGCAGCCCCGTGAACGGAAGGAACTCGGCCTTGCCGGACGGGGTGTGCCACACCCGCTCGGTCGGGCCCAGCGGCAGGCGAAACCCGCCGGGGTGCCGGATGCGCGCGTTGTAGTCCTTGAAGGCGGGATAGACGATTTCGATCTTGTCGCGGATCAGGTCTTAATCGGCGACCAGCGCCTGCCAGCCGACCTTGCTCGCCGGCAGCGTCGCAATCGCGATTCCCGCGACGATCGCGGGTTCGGAGCGCAGATGCTCCGAGGCCGGCTCCAGCTTCCCGCGCGACGCGTGCACCATCGACATCGAATCCTCGACCGTCACCGACTGGGCGCCGGTCGCCTGCGTGTCGCGCTCCGTCCGGCCGAGCACGGGCAGGATGATCGAGTCCTTGCCGATCAGCAGATGCGATCGGTTGAGCTTGGTGTTGAGGTGCACAGCCAGGTCGAGATTGCGCATCCCCTGATGGCTGAGATCGCTGTCGGGCAGCGCGACCGAGAAATTGCCGCCCAGGCAGATCAGCACCTTGGCCCGGCCCTCGATCATCGCCGTCATCGCCTTGACGGAGTCGTCGCCGTGACGCGGCGGCGGCCGGAAGCCGAAGGCCTTTTCGACATTGGCGAACATCACCGGATCAGGCTTCTCGGTGATGCCGACGGTGCGGTTGCCCTGCACGTTCGAATGGCCGCGCAGCGGGCAGATGCCGGCACCGGGCTTGCCGTAGTTGCCGCGCAGCAGCAGCAGGGCCGCGATCTGCTGCACGTTCTGCGTCCCCTTCTCGTGCTGGGTGATGCCCATGCCGTAGGTGAGGATGGTGGCGTTCGATTTGACATAGGCGTCCGCGACCCGGGCCAGCGCGTCGCGGGTCAGCCCGCAGGCCAGCTCGATCGCGGCCCATTCGGTCTGGCGCAGATCCTCCGCGAACGCCTCGAAGCCGTTGGTGTGCGCGGCGATGAAGGCGCGGTCGAGCACGTCCTCGCCCGCATCGGCCTTCTCGATGACGGCCTTCATGATGCCCTTCAGCGCGGCCGCATCGCCGCCAACCTTGACCTGGTGATAGGTCGAGGCGATCGGGGTCGCGCTGAAGCTCATCATCTCGACCGGGTTCTGCGGGTCGGCGAAGCGTTCGAGCGCGCGCTCCTTCAGCGGGTTGAAGACGATGATCTGCACGCCGCGGCGGGCGCATTCATGCAGCGTGCCCATCATGCGCGGGTGGTTGGTGCCGGGATTGTGGCCCATGGCAATGATCAGGTCGCAATGGTCGAAATCCTCCAGCGACACCGTGCCCTTGCCGATGCCGATCGCCTGGGGCAGGCCGACGCTGGTCGCCTCATGGCACATGTTGGAGCAGTCGGGGAAGTTGTTGGTGCCGTATTCGCGGGCAAAGATGTTGAACAGGAACGCCGCCTCGTTCGACGCGCGGCCGGAGGTGTAGAACTCCGCCATATCCGGATCGGGCAGCCCCTGCAGCACCGTCCCGATGCGGGCGAAGGCGTCGTCCCAGGCGATGGGCCGGTAGGTGTCGCTCGCCGGGTCATAGGCCATGGGGTGGGTCAGGCGCCCATGGTTCTCCAGCTCGTAATCGCTCTGCTGCAGCAGCTCCGTCACCGTGTGTTCGGCGAAGAAGTCCGGCGTGACGCGCTTCTTCGTCGCCTCCCAGGTCACGGCCTTGGCGCCGTTCTCGCAGAACTGGAAGGTGGAGGTGTGCTCCTTGTCCGGCCAGGCGCAGCCGGGGCAATCGAAGCCATCCGGCTTGTTCGTGCGCAGCAGCAGCAGCGGCGCCTCGGCCACATGCATCTGCTCTGCGACAGCCTTGGCCGTTGCCCGCAACGCGCCCCACCCGCCAGCCGGGGCATCGTAGCGGTGGACGCCGGGAACTTCACGCTTTGCCATGGCAAGGCCATCCTTCTCTCGGATCGCGAGAGCGTTATATTCCGCCGGGAATAACGAATTCTTCCTTCTATCTTGCAACAACTTGGCAAGTCCTGGCCAGTTTCTCTCGCGATTCAGACACAGCGCCGCATGACCTTGCGGCACGCCCGTTCCCTTGATTGACACGCAACCGTCGCAAAACTGTCATCGGCAACGACTAAGCTGCCGGCACTCGCGGACACTGTCGGCTCCGTGGCCTTCTCTCTCTGTCACGAACCGCCGGATGCACGCCCTTAATCCCGAAATCAGCCAGGCCGATGCGGTCTAGACCACCGGCCTCGGCTATCGCTACGGCACGACGCCGGTGCTGGATGGCATCGACCTGTCGCTCGGGCGCGGCCGCATTCTCGCGCTGCTTGGGCCATCCGGCTGCGGCAAGACCACCCTGCTGCGCCTGATCGCCGGGCTGCTGATGCCAAGCGCCGGCCGGGTGACCATTTCAGGCACCGTGGTCGCCGACGCCGCCACCGGCATCGCCCTGCCGCCGGAACGGCGCGGCCTGGGCATGGTGTTCCAGGATTATGCGCTGTGGCCGCATCTCAGCGTCGGCGCCAATGTCTCCTTCCCGCTCGAAATGCAGCGCGTGCCGAAGGCCGAGCGGGCGGCGCGGATCGCCGCGGCGCTGGACCGGGTCGGGCTGGCCGGTTTCGCTGACCGGCCGCCCAGCGCCCTGTCCGGCGGCCAGCAGCAGCGCGTCGCCATCGCCCGGGCGATCGTGGCCGAACCGCGGCTGGTGCTGTTCGACGAGCCGCTGTCGAATCTGGACAAGGAGCTGCGCGAAAGCCTGGTGGACGAGATCGGCACGCTGGTCCGCAGCCTGGGCCTGACCGCCATCTACGTCACCCATGACCAGGCCGAGGCCTTCGCCCTGGCCGATGCCGTGGCGGTGATGCGCGGCGGCCGTATCCTGCAGCTGGCGCCGTCGGAACAGCTGGTGGCCGAACCGGCGGATGCGGCGGTGGCGGAGTTCCTCAATCTCGGCGCCCTGCTGCCGGTCGAACGCCGTGACGGCTTCTGGTGCGTGGCCGGTTTCGGGCTACGCCTGGCGCCCGAGGCGCAGTGGCCGGGGCCGCAGGCCGAAGGCACGGTGCTGCTGCCCCGCGCCGACCTGGTGCTGTGCGATCCGGCGGCGCCCGGCGCCCTGGCCGCGACCGTCATCCGATCCCAGTTCCGCGGGGACCGGCACCTGCTGACGCTGCGCGTCGATGCGGCGCCGGCGGCGACGAT
>NZ_JBYRFX010000411.1:0-1958 GCF_057815775.1 Inquilinus sp. | reverse complement strand
GCGACCGAACGGCCGCATCTGGTCCGCGCCGTGCTGGAGGGCGTGGCCTTCGCCTTCGCCGACGGCCAGGCGGCGCTGACCGCGGCGGGGACGGAGATCGGCGAGGTCTCGGTGATCGGCGGCGGCGCCCGGTCGCAATTCTGGGGCCGGATCCTGGCGGCGGCGCTGAACCGGCCGCTGCACTATCCCGCGGGTGGCGAACTCGGCCCCGCCTTCGGCGCCGCCCGCCTCGGCCGGCTGGCCGCGACCGGGGAAGCGCCGGAGGCGGTGTGCACCCGGCCGCAGACCGCGCATGTGGTCGAACCGGATTCGGCGCTGGCCGATCTCTATGCCGCGAAGTACCAGCGCTTCCGCGCTCTCTACCCGATGCTGAAGCCGGCCTGGGCGGGGTAGGGCGCTACTCTCCGGCGACGGCACCCAGGCTGGCGACCACGACCAGGGCGATGCCGGCCAACTGGGCCGGGCTGAGCGCCTGGCCGAGCACGACGAAGCCGATCAGCGTGCCCAATGCCGGCTCCGCGCTCATCAGGATGCCGAAGGCCCGGGTCGGCATCCGCCGCAGGGCCATCATCTCCAGCGCATAGGGCAGCAGCGGCACCAGGATGGCGAGGCCGATGGTGATGCCCAGCACCGGCAGCGGGATGTGGCCGCCATTCTCCGCCAGCCCCCAGGGCGTGGCCACCAGCGCTGCGACGGCCAGGGACATGGTCAGGCCCTGCAGCCCATCGAACGCCTGGCCGACCCGCTTCATCAGCAGGATGTAGATCGCCCAGCCCAGGCCCGCGGCCAGGGCGAAGCCGGCGCCGACCGGGTCGACCGTCCAGGCCGATCCGTCATGCACCAGCAGCACCACCCCGACCAGGGCCAGGATCGGCCAGACCGCGTGCCAGGCGCGGCGCATGCCGAAGGCCGCGACGCCGAGCGGCCCGAGGAATTCGATCGCCGTGGCCAGGCCCAGCGGGATGCGGATCACGGCCTGGAAATAGCACAGCGTCATGCCGGCCATCGCCGCGCCCAGCAGGATCGCGCCGCGCCACTGCGCCCGGCTGTAGGACAGGATCCGCGGCCGGGTGATCGCGGCCAGCAGCAGCGCCGCCCAGGCCAGCCGCAGCCAGGTCGTGCCCAGCGGGCCGAAGCTGTCCAGCGTCGGCTTGGCCAGGGCGGCGCCGAGCTGGACCATGGTCATCGAACCGACCGCCATCAGCGCTGCGACCGCGACCTGCGAGGTCGGGTTCGGTCGGTCTACGGTCATCTCGGGGCTCGTTGCCATCGGGTGCGGGTCCAAGGCTGTGCTGCAGGCGTTGATACCCTGATATAGCGGATGGATCCGCCCTCAGTTATCCTGATAGTGCTGATGGCAATATAAGGGATCGTTATGGTGCGGGATCTCGATATCGGCCTGCTCCGCGCCTTCGCCACGGTGGTCGAGGCCCGCAGCGTCAGCGGCGCGGCCGACCGGCTGGCGCGGACCCAGGCGGCGGTCAGCATGCAGCTGCGCCGGCTGGAAGAGGATGTCGGCCAGCGCCTGCTCGACCGGTCGCCGCGCGGCATCCGCCTGACCGAGGCGGGCCAGACCCTGCTGCGTTACGCCCATCGCGCGCTGGGGGCGAGCGAGGAGGCGCGGCGGGCGCTGGCCGGCCACCAGGTCGCCGGCACCGTGCGCCTCGGGCTGCTCGAGGATGTCGCCGTCGGCCGCATGCCGCGCGCGCTCGCCCGTTTCTCCCAGGCCTATCCGCGGGTGCTGCTGGAGATGGTGGTGGAGAGCAGCCGTGGCCTCGACCGCCGGCTGCGCGAGGGCGGGCTCGACCTCGCCATCGGCGACCCGAACATCATTGCCGCCGAACCGCTGGCGCGCTGGCACCGGCCGCTGCACTGGGTGGCGGCGCGGGGCTTCGCGCCCGATCTCACCGGCCCGGCGCCGCTGCCGCTGGTGGCGTTCGATGCCACCTGCGTCTGGC
>NZ_JBYRFX010000410.1:0-2999 GCF_057815775.1 Inquilinus sp. | reverse complement strand
CGCGCCGCCGGGTTTCGTCGCCGGTGAGCAGAGGCGGGGCGCCTCAGGCAACGGTTTGGTTTGAACTGGCTTGCCGCGAGGGAGTGTCTCCCCTGATGAATGCTAAGATTGCCACTTTCCTGGAAGAGCGTCGTCCCGAGACGCCTTGCCTGGTTCTCGACCTCGATGTCGTCGCCGGCAATTACCAGGCGCTGGCCGAAGCGCTGCCCGACAGCCGCATCTTCTACGCGGTGAAGGCTAACCCGGCGCCGGAGATCCTGTCGCTGCTGGCCTCGATGGGCTCGTGCTTCGACACCGCGAGCGTGGTCGAGATCCGCGATGCGCTGGCCGCCGGCGCCACTGCCGACCGCATCTCGTTCGGCAACACCATCAAGAAGCGCGTCGACATCGCGACGGCCTATGCCCTCGGCATCCGGCTGTTCGCCTTCGACAGCGAGGCGGAACTGCGCAAGATCGCCGAGGTCGCCCCGGGCGCCCGGGTGTTCTGCCGCATCCTGACCTCGGGCGAAGGCGCCGAATGGCCGCTGTCGCGCAAGTTCGGCTGCGAGCCGTGCATGGCGCGTGAGCTGCTGGCGATGGCGCCGGGCCTCGGCCTCGACCCCTACGGAGTGTCGTTCCATGTCGGATCGCAGCAGCGCGACACCGGCGCCTGGGACAAGGCGCTGGAATCGGCGGCCGGGATCTTCCGCGACCTCGCGGCCAAGGGCATCGAGCTGAAGATGGTCAATCTCGGCGGCGGCTTTCCGACCAAGTACCTCAAGGAGGTGCCGACGCCTGACGCCTATGGCCGCGCCATCGATGCCAGCCTGCGCCAGCATTTCGGCAACCGCCTGCCCGAGACCATCATCGAGCCGGGCCGCGGCATGGTCGGCAATGCCGGCGTGATCCAGAGCGAAGTGGTGCTGATCGCCAACAAGTCGGCGAACGACAACACCCGCTGGGTCTATCTCGACATCGGCAAGTTCGGCGGCCTGGCCGAGACGATGGACGAGGCGATCCGCTATCCGATCACCACGATCCACGACGGCGACGTCGCGGAACCGGCGATCCTGGCGGGCCCGACCTGCGACAGCGCCGACGTGCTGTACGAGAAGAACGCCTATCCGATGCCGCTGTCGCTCGAGATCGGCGACAAGGTGCTGATCCACGGCACCGGCGCCTACACGACGACCTACTCGGCGGTCGCCTTCAACGGCTTCGCCCCCCTGAAGGCCTATTACATCTGAACCTCCCGGGTTTGGAGATCCCACGCTATGGACATCATGCGGGAGCGGCCGCGCCACGCGGCCGCCATCGAGGGTCTTGTCGTCGATTGCTTCGGTGAGGGGCGCTTCGGCAAGACCGTCTACCGGCTGCGCGACGGCGTGCGGCCGAACAACGAACTCGGCTTGGTGGCGCTCGAGGACGGCGATCTCGTCGGCACGCTGCGCTTCTGGCCGATCCATGTCGACGGCATCGGCGAGACCATCCTGCTCGGCCCGCTTGCGGTCGCGGAGACTGTGCGCTCCAGCGGCATCGGCTCGCGGCTGATGCGGGCCGGGCTGTCGCGCGCGGCGGCCTTCGGCTACCAGAGCGTGATCCTGGTCGGCGACGAGCCGTATTACCGCCGCTTCGGCTTCCGCCGCGACCTGACCCTCGGCCTGATGCTGCCGGGCCCGGTGGATTACGACCGGCTGCTGGGGCTCGAACTGGTCCCGGGCGCGCTGGCCGGCGCCCGCGGCATGATCGGCCGCGCCGACGGCCTGCCGGTGCGCTACGAATCGGCGATGCTTCTGAGCGCCTGAGCCGGCGGCTCGAATCGTATCTCTCCACTGTCATTGCCGGGCTTGACCCGGCAATCCAGAAGATGTCGACAGTCTCTGGATGCCCGGATCAAGTCCGGGCATGACAGTTGTGGGGAGGAATATAGATCTCCGCCGAATGCAGTTGTTACGTCTGTGGCTTCCGGTGGCCGCTGACCTCCCGCCCGGCATCGCCGGGCAGGGCCAGGGCGTCGATCAGCGACAGCACCGCCAGCACGGCGATCACCGCGAAGGCGATCTGGTATTGCCGGGTGATCGAGCCGCCGGCGAGGCCGGAGGCCTCGGCCAGCCGCAGTGCGATCGCGCCCAGCGCCACGCCCAGCCCCATCGAGATCTGCTGCGTCACGCTGAACAGCGTGTTGGCAGCACTCATCCCTGCCGCCGGGACGTCGACGAAGGCCAGGGTGTTCAGGCTGGTGAACTGCATCGACCGGGCGGCGCCGCTGACCACCAGCAGCGCCGCGACCAGCGCCGTCGGTGTATCAGGCGTCAGGAGGGCGCAGCCGAACAGGGTCGCCGCCAGCAGCGTCCCATTTGCCAGCAGCGCGGTGCGGAAGCCGAAGCTGCGCAGCACCCAGCTGGTCATCGGCTTCATGCCGAGGTTGCCGGCGAACAGCGCCAGCACCAGCAGGCCGGAATGCACCGGGTCGAGCCCGAAGCCGAGCTGGAACATCAGCGGCAGCAGGAACGGCACGGCGCTGACCACCGCCCGGAACAGCGACCCGCCGCGCACCGTCACCCGGTAGGTGTGGATCGCCATCGCCGCCAGCCCGACCAGCGGGTGCGGGTGGTGCCGGGCATGGCGCACGGCCCAGGCGCCCAGCAGCAAGGCGGCGGCCAGCAGGGCGCCGACCGACAGCCACGGAATCTCCTGGTGGCCGATCAGGTCCAGCCCCAGCATCAGCGCCAGGCAGGCGATGCCGGTGAGGACGAAGCCGAGCCAGTCGAACGGCGTGCGCGCATCGCTGCGGTCGTTCGGGATCAGCCGCAGCGCCAGCACCAGGGCGACGGCGCCCAGCGGCAGGTTCAGCAGGAAGATCCAGCGCCAGGATGCGATGCTGGTGATCAGCCCGCCGACCGGCGGCCCCAGCACCGGGGCGGCCAGCGCCGGCCAGGTGATGTAGGCGATCGACCGCATCAAATCCTGCTTGGCGGTGTTGCGCAGCACCACCAGCCGGCCGACCGGCACCATCATGG